>JAPZAS010000023.1 GCA_027460525.1 Candidatus Methanoperedens sp. | reverse complement strand
AAATTAAAGCCGTTGTTGGCGGAAAATTGACAATAAAAGACAATGTTGAAGAAATATATGAGAAAAAAGTGACACCCTATGGAAATGGTGCCAAGATAGACGCTCAAAAAAAGTACATTGGTAAAAGAGTCTTCGTTATTGTTTTAAAGGACTGAAGTTGCTTATGGGTACAGGGCGTCTTTCATTTTTGTCCCACACCCCGAATTTCGTCAAAATATATATATAAAAAACATTGGAAAAGGGCATGCGTTTAAAATAAAATTTGTGTTTACTCTTAATGATAAGAAGTATGGCTATTCTTTTAATTTTCTTCAATCTCAAAGTAAAGAATTTTTAAGGACACAGGATTATTTGAAATTTGAGATAAGTGAAATATCTTATGAAGATATAAATGGAGTACCAAAAACTCAGCCAGCGTATACAACTTGGAGTAATAGACACATAACGATTCCTCGAAAAATATTCCGAATACCTAAAAAAGCCTAACAAAATCTATTTTACTGGTGCTCTGTGAATTTTTTATTGCTCAACTTCATATCGTTAAACTTTCAAAAAGTATATACATCACCAAGAATATTTTATATTTCAAAGGTGATTGAACAAAAAATATCTAAATAAATACACATCAAAAAAGGAGATGGAGGCAAAAAATTATTTGCTCCATAAATCCGTTATTGACAAATAATATATGTGCAATTAAATATAAATTAAAGGAGAAAATATGAATAAAAAATATTTAGTTTTAGCAATACCTATTGTAATACTTTTAGCATGGGTATTTTGGATGATTTTAGGAACAGTAAATCAAGCATCAAGTCAACTTCCTCATTGGTAAAAAGCAACAAATTTCACTTTATGAATGAGAAAAAGGATATAGAGGAGTATTTAGGTAAAGCTGTTGAGATTTACTTCAGACCTAATCAATTAGTAGGTAATGTAGGTCTTTACTATATATGTTATGAACTATCAAAGCGTGATTGGAATGTTTTACCAACTTCAAGAAATGCAAAAGGTATTGACATAGTTATTTATAACCAAAACGCAACACGCACGCATACCATACAAGTTAAAGCACTCAGTAAAAAAAGTCCTGTTCCTGGGATGAAAAAAGATAGTTTGATTGCTGAGTATTTGATAGTATGTAGAAATGTTTTTGATGAGAAACCCGAAGTTTTTATTTCTAAAACTGATGATATAAAGGATAGAATTCATGAAGGGATGAAAGAGGGACGAAGAAGCTATTGGCTTCAACCAAAAGATTATGAAGAATTTAAAGATAATTGGGATATAATCGGAGACGGATGTTTCTAAGGTTTGTTAGACGATTTTAGCTCCCGAAGGTTAACAGCTATTCGTAACTCCCTACAACTTAACACGATTTATCAATCGCATTTCTGAGCAAATCAGCAACCGAAAATTTTCAGCCTATCAGAGCAACCGAAGACTACACAGAACCACAAAGGAATGTAGTTTATATATGATGCTATCGGTAATTACAAAAAGGATATGGTTTTACGAAAATACGAGCAAGGTAAAATAAGTATATCTAAGGCTGCTGAAGATACAGGATTAACCATCGGGGAAATCGAAGAATACATAGTATGGAAAGGATACAGATCAAAATATTCTATTCAGGATTTGGAGAGAGAATTGGAACTGCTGGGAAGCTAAGGATGTTCAAACGTCAGCGCAGGAAAAATTTCATGCCTTGCCTTTTGTCTTGACAACACAGCAAACCTGACTTAACACCAATCCCTTCGGGCATATTTATATTCACGAGGCGCATCCACTAAAACAAGGATTGAAACTTGCACTGCAAAGTGCACCAGCCCCATCTCTTCATCTCATCATTATATTTTTTGTCAATTTGGGGCAAAATATAAATAGAACTTAGTCTATTACAGGAATTGACGAGCGGGTACAACTATTTTTTACTAACCCCCACTCCCCAACCTGCTCGTCTTAAAATCATATCATTGTTTTTTTAAGCAAAGCTTCAATAATCATAGGATATAACAACGGGCTATGAAGCTGGACGGCTCTTACGGAGAGGGCGGTGGTCAGATATTAAGAACCGCAGTGGCACTTTCCGCTGTAACCGGGAAACCCCTTGAGATCAACAATATCCGAAGGACAAGACCAAAACCTGGACTTTCTGCGCAGCATGTGAAAGCTGTAGAAAGCCTGGCTTCCATTTGCGAAGCAGAGGTCAGGGGATGCAAACTCCACTCCACTAACTTAATTTTTAAACCCGGAAAGATTAAAGGAGGCACGTATGAAATCGATATTGGCACTGCGGGCAGCATATCACTTTTTTTCCAGTGCCTGATGCCTGCTGCGATGCATGCTGCTGAAACTATCAGGATAAAAATTACAGGCGGCACCGATGTGCAGTGGTCGCCAAGCATTGATTATCTCAGGTTCGTAACGCTTGGTGCGCTTTCGAAGATGGGATACGACTGCCAGCTTATGCTTAAACGAAGGGGATACTATCCCCGCGGCGGTGGGTGCGTTGAGGCAATAATCAATCCTTCGGGTCTGGAAAAAGCCAGCTTTGATAGTAATACATGCTCTCTTGTGGAAGGGATTTCCCATTCCTCAGGTCTTCCTGCCCATGTGGCAGAAAGACAGGCAGCATCAGCCCAAAAAACACTGCTGGATGCGGGCTACGACTCCAGGATTTCACTTGAAATAAAAGATTACCCTTCAACGGGAAGCGGGATTACGCTGTGGTGCGGAACTATCGGCAGCAATGCTCTTGGGAAACCGGGCTTGAGGGCTGAAAAAGTGGGCGAGAGCGCAGCCGGGGCGATAATTTCAGAGCTAAGCTCTGGCGCAGGCGTGGATGTATATCTTGCAGACCAGCTCATACCCTATCTGGCAATAGCAGGCGGAGGCTCTTTTACCACACGGGTGATTACACCGCACACAAAAACGAATATCTGGGTTACCGAGCAGTTCCTTGATGTGAAGTTCAAGATAGAAGAACTGGAAAACGGGCTGTTCAGGGTGTGGGTTTAATCCTGCATCAACCTTAGATACTTCGCAGGAATCTCCTCTGCAAGAACAATATTTTCGGTAGCCGAGAGCAGGCTCACCCCGTCCTTCTGTGCTTCCTCTGCGTTTATGGCCAGCAGCACAGGATCCTCGGTATGGATGCTTGCCACCTCACGAGCCTTATCCACTGATGTGCTCAGGTGAACATACCTCTGTTTAATGGGCTTAATCCCCTTCTCAAGCAGGATATCCACTTCCTCGCGGCTTGCACCGTAATAAAGCTCTGGCAGCGTATTCTCAGGATAATCAAGGTCAACATCAACCGAATGACCGTATCTTGCCCTGATTTTATTCCCCTTAACCTCATATCTTCCCTTCTCATCCGATTCGATTATCGAAAAAAGTTTTTCCTTATTTGCCCATTTGTATCTCGTTCTCATGGCATCGCATAATACATCCACGTCCACCCATCCGTGCTGGTTCATCGCCAGCCCCAGGTCATCGGGGAAGTGCCGAAGCGCCCCTGAGATAAATCTGCCAAGCCGCTCGGTCTGCTCATCATTAAGAATGAGGCTTCCGCTCTCGCCGCATGCACATGTCTCTCCTCTAAAGAACCCGTGGTTCAGGCATTTCTTGATCATTTCCAATGTTTATATGAATCAACATATTATATAACTTACCAACCGCTAAAAACTAAGTTCGCAAAGCTCTACTTCACGTAACACACAATATCGAATCACTTATTCAAAGATTTGCGAATATCCATGGCAGGATTTTCAAGCCTGGGCACTTCTTTCGTGAGCCTGCTCATTTCTTCCTCACGCTGCTTTGCGGCAGGCGATTTACTTTTCTCATGGCACGCCTCGCATCTGTACCCTATAACTTTAAGCCTGGATGAATATGCAGGATACCTTTTTTTACCTTTCAGGTCAGCCCCGCAATCCATACATGTATTCTGGTCGATGTCTTTCATTTATCTCTTTACCTCCACAACTTTTAATGAATAACCCTTCCTGCATGGCTCGTTTATCTCACCCTCCACATTCATAATCACAAACTTATCACCAGGATTAAGTCCTGAAGGGAGGCACAGGAAAGAATTTTCGCAATTTGAAAGGCTGCAGGATAAAGGTTCGTATACTATTTTTGATCCCTTAATTGCCTTTCTGGATTCCAGAGCCATCTTAATCGGCACTTCTACTACCTCTATTGCACAAACGCCTGAATCATGCACAAAACATTCAAGCTTCTCCCCGGTTCGAATATTGGTTATCCTGTATCTGCTGCCCGGATTCAGGCCGAGGCATGTTTTATAGAGCTTACAGGGCTCGCATTCTCTCGCGGCACTTCTAAAAATGAACTCGTTCCCGACTTTTGCAAGTTTCGTTCCTATCAACGTTATTGTTGTATCAGATTCTTCCATATAATTTCACCTATTAAATATTTTTACAATAATTATATCACTTTTGTAATCTTCGCGACCGTCTCCGCTGCTTCACGGGTCAGTCCTGTCCCGAGTATGGTGTATCTCTCAGGACGAATCGTATGGGCATGAAGCAGTGCTTGGATAATATACTCTTCCTTTATCCCGAGTTCAGAAGCGTTTGTAGGTGCGCCGATGGTTTTAAGCGCTGTCCTGATTTCCTGCCAGTTGCCTCCATGCAGGTACATCATCATTATTGTCCCAACGCCGCACTGCTCACCATGCAGCGCAGGCTGGGGGGCTATTTCATCCAATGCATGGCTGAATTTGTGCTCAGAGCCGCTTGCTGGACGGGAAGAGCCTGCAATACTCATCGCCACACCACTGGCTACAAGCGCTTTCACCACAGTCCAGGCTGACTCCTCCAGGCCTGGTTTTATTGCCTCGGCAGATTCAATCAGTATTCTTGCTGTCATCTTTGAGATTATCGATGCGTATTCGCTGAAAGGCTCGTTGCGCAGCCTGTGCGCCAGCTCCCAATCGCGGACTGCGGTGTAGTTGGAGATTATGTCGCCGCATCCCGCCGCCAATAGGCGATACGGGGCAGCGGCTATAATTGCCGTGTCAGCCACAACCGCAAGAGGGGTCTGCGCTGCTTCTGAAACAGTTTTATTGTTTCTAAGGATGGATGCACGCGAAGAAACTATGCCGTCGTGAGAAGCAGCCGTTGGAACGCTTATGAACGGCATGTCAAGATGCACTGAGGCAAGCTTGGCTATATCTATGGATTTCCCTCCTCCCACGCCCAGCAAAAATTTTGCTTTTACCTCACCTGCGATTTTCTCAACCTTCCTGACCTCATCCTGGGCTGGATTCTCTACAACTGCAACATTGATGTCAAAACCGGAATCTTCAAGGGATACGGCAACTGTTTTTCCGGCAGCCTTGAGCGTTCTGCCCCCGGCTACTATAAGGGCACTCCCATTAAGCTTGAGGTCTTTACACACCTTACCAGTGTCGCTGATAACACCATGACCGACAACTACAGTTCTTGGCAGCTGCATCCACTTGTTTTTATGGTTTTCTTTGCCCTCTTTCATAAGTTCTCGAAATAAATATAATAGATACACTCTGGCAGTATATATAATCACATTAGCGGCACGGTCTAATCATTATGCCTTGAGAATCAGAATATTAAATCCGTTCCGCAGCCCGATTGCAAGCCCAAGAACAAATATCACCGTCTTGATATACTTCTTCTCGTTTATGTCACCGGGATACCTGTCAATATAATAAAGTACGGGCACAAGCACGACAAGCTTCAAAAGAAACATCACCCATGACCCTGAGCCGAACAGAGTAAGCCCGATGGATTCTGCGTATTTTATCGCCGCGCCTCCAAGGACATGCTCCTCTGAGAAGCCAAAGAATGTTATGCCTGCAAACGAGCCTGCAGCATCCATCAGCTGCGTCTCAAGTACGCCGATATTCCACCATGTTAGGAAATTCGGAAATATTTTCCTTGCCCCGACAAGGATGAGGAGAGAGGCTGTCCAGAGAATCACAACCAACCCAAATCCTTCCCAGTTGGAAAGCGTCGAAAGCGAGAGCACTATAATCCCAAGGATCGCTCCTGATGTTCCCCATGTTTTCCAGTAATCGATTTTTTTTATCCTCTGTATGTATATGGACAGGAAAAGCAATGATATCGCAAGGGAAAAATCGATCAGCGTTACGTAGGGAGTGATAAACCACACCGAATCCGTAAAGCCAGTGTCGTGAAGAAGCCGTATGCTCATTGCAAAAAAAGCCCACATGCTTGCTGCAAAAAGAAAACGCCCGTCAATCCTTAGCCCAAACCTGTTTATTATGTATGCGTAAACGAAAAGAATGCCGACTGCAAACAGCAAGCCAAAAAGAAGGGTATTTATGGGATTATAAGTTTCCACATCGGTTGCAGAACGTACAATGTAATCCAAAAGATTATTAACCATGTCAGACAGACGATAACTATGCGCAAATGCTTATATTTAGTGGTTTTTTGCCATAGATTTTTCGCATGCAATACGAAACACCCTCCGGATAATAATGGGGTATGAAATGCAAAAAGACCTCGAATACCTGTATTCTTTGAAAAAATACCTTTGGATCGTTGTGGTTATTTTTATCCTTTCGTTAATCATAGGTGTGCTTGTCTCGGTGAAAAACCCCGAGCTATCGAAAAATTACCTTAACATGTTCAGGGATTCGTTTGGCTGGATAAAGACACTTAATCCAATCGAAATTGTGCTTTTGATTTTCCTGAATAATGCCTTCAAAAGTTTTCTTGCACTTGTGCTCGGCGTGGGGCTTGGCGTCATACCCCTCCTTTTTGTAGCAGGCAACGGGATAATCGTAGGCATGCTGGCACATACTATTTCAAGGCAGCAGGGGACTCTTTTTGTGATTGCGGCGCTCCTGCCGCATGGCATTATAGAAGTGCCCATGATATTGATAAGCGCTAGTGTAGGGCTTCGCCTCGGGCATAAGATGTATCCCTCCTTAACAGGATTGAAAACCGATATCAAAAAAGAGTTAATAGAAGGCATCGGGTTTTACATCCGGGTAGTCCTGCCTCTCCTTTTTGTGGCTGCAGTGATTGAGACTTTTGTTACGCCTTTGATTGCTTTGCAATTTTCTACCTGAACTCCGGCAAAAGCCTGTCAAAATATTTTGCAACAACGCACGATTCAATACATTTCCCGCATCGGGTACATTCTTTACTGATTTTAAGCTGAGGCTCAAGGGTTATGGCTCCCACAGGACATACTTTCAGGCATACGCCGCATTTCGTGCACTTTTCCACCCTGATCAACTGCTTTGCCGTATTCTCGAAAAGCGACAGAGCTTCCTCCCTGCACGGTGCATTAACCGAGATGTGCCCTGATGAGAATATCTTGACGTTTGAGTTATTTTTTCTAATCAACAATACCCCGAGGTCTTCTGAAAACACGTTCTCGCCAAGGATATTTGCAATATTCAATGCCTCCGAGGGCATGAGGTCTGTAATTTTCCCTTCAATGGTGTAGCCGCCCGTCTTGCAGGGCGAAACTCCGCCTGTTACCACGATACCAAACTCTTCTTTCTTGCCTTTTAATTTCGTGTTTATTTGGAGCTCCTCTGCAAGCCGAATCATTTTCGGCGGCAATGTCTTCCAGCGCCAGAAGCCATGCTCTATGAATTTATCAGAAACTCCATGCTCGCTTGCCCATCCAAGGAGATAATCGTTCCAGCGCAAAAAAAGCTCTGGATGTAATTCCTTAAACCTGTAATATTCTGCGCTGAGCTCGGCAGGGCACAGCCAGCATCCAACGCGCTCAAAACCGAGGTCGTACAGTGGATTATACTCAAGTTTGCGGTAATAAATATACAGCCACACCTCGATGGCGCGCCAGTTGCGTATCGGGAACACGCTCACCTGCCCTGGAATGAAGGGGTTTTCTTCCTTCGGGGCGATTCGGGCACGCGAAAAAGACTCGTATTTTCTTTTCCCATCCATGGTCAAGCACCTTCGCCCTTCGCGTGTGCATTCTTCCATAACCGTGTTGATGGGCGCAAGTTTGCACACCTTGCAGCACCACCTGAAATCCTTTGCAGGAGGACCAAAACTCGGGAGATTCTCCCAGAATGCTTCTTTTGCCTCCACTTCGATAAGCTCGATACTGTTTTCCCTGCAGAACCTTCGTGCAAACTCCACTGTTTCTGGGAACTCGATACCGGTGTTCGCAAAGAATACTTTTATTGGACGCTCTACCGCGCTTCGTGTCAGGTCAAGCGTGGCAAGGCTGTCCTTTCCCCCGCTGAAAGAAACGTAAACCTGAGAATCCCTGAATTCTTTCTGGTTGGCTATGCCCCGAATGGTATTTACAGCATCCTTTACGAGCCTTTTCATGTGCGGCGCATTGGCGCGGAGAATTTCATCAAGCATCGGCTCTCTGGATAGAAAGACAGCTTTTTGTGATTCGATTTTTTTTATCCTGAGCGACTTTCCAGGGTTTTTCAGCTCTTCGCTGTCCTTTAATGATGTGCCAAATCCCCTCAGGTTTTTGCTTATTATAAGAACTGTATCTCCTTTCCTTATGTCATCCGAGCACTCAAGAACCTCGCTTCCTTCTATGATTTTCCCGCTGAGGTGGCGACCCTGCGAGGAGAGCTTTATGAGCTTGCTGCGGATGCCTGACTGGATGAGAGCGCTTGCTCCTTCAACCATGAGGTCGAGTTTGAAGGCAAGTTCTTTCATATCGAACCTCAATATCCCGAAGTGCAGCCCGTCCACGAGCATCTCATCTGTCTTATCCTCGCCAGGGATTTTATTTAAAAGAATAAGTTTTCCATCAAGGGGATTGGTGCCAAATGAGCTTGACATCAGGTCGTTGATTATGTTTTGTTCATGCTGAGAAGAAAATCGCACGTCTCCAGGCTGGGAAAGCTCGATTCTGAAGCCTGTTTCTTTGCAAATTCCGCACCGCTCATCCATTAACGGGATATTGCACTTCTTGCACCAGAAGATGTGGTTGTTGTTCACTTTCCATACACTGTCTAAAATTGGTTTTTGCTCGTGACTGGTATGTCTGTTGTTGTCGATATTCGATTTTCTCATTGTTTGTATTTTGTCGTTTTTCTTCTTCCAATGCACATTTTAGCGCTGGCATGCCCTGTTTCATATTCATATCAACAAGATACTTAAACGTTTGTCAATTTTTGTGACATTAAAAAGATGGGGAAGCCTTATACAGTCAAAACTTTCAGGACTCTACGTCCTTAAAATATACCGAAATAATTATCATATCGGAAGTATATTACTTATCAGGGGCATTATCTATGAAAGGGGGAAAATCTAAGATATACAGCAATATCCTTCAGGAATTAAAAGGAGTGGAAGGAGTGAAAATGCTTGCTCTGGCAAGCCGCGATGGTTTTCTTATCGGCGAATATCCAAGCGAAGACAAGGAGATGTTAACTCTGATGTCAGCGACCATGTTAAGGGCTGCAGAAGCTGTTATCAATAAGCTTGAAAAAGTAAGCCCCAACTGCGTGATTGTGGATTTTAACGGAGGAAAGCTCATCACAGCAGCCGCAGGGTCAAAAGCACTTGTCTCTGTGATGGCTGCGCAGGATGCATGCCTTGACCCTATTATCAGCGAGCTTGAAAGGACAGCAGAAAAAATCAAGGAGATACTGTGATAACCCTGTTAGATAAAAGTTAAGTTCACAAGAAATGTATTAAGAGCATGGCTGTTTCAATAGCGCTTGCAGGAAAACCAAACTCTGGGAAATCCACGTTCTTCAAAGCCGCAACTCTTGCAAATGTTGAGATTGCTAATTATCCTTTCACCACCATCGATGCAAACCACGGCGTGGCATATGTGAGAACCACCTGTCCTTGCAGGGAATTAAAGCTGAATTGCGGAAATTGCAGGGATGGCGTGCGTTTTGTACCTGTTGAAATGATAGATGTCGCAGGACTTGTTCCGGATGCCCATAAAGGGCGCGGGCTCGGGAATGCCTTTCTTGACAACCTGAGGCAGGCAAAGGCAATTATTCATGTCATAGATGCATCGGGCGGAACTGACATCGAAGGGAATCCCGTGCCTCTGGGTTCGCATGAACCGCTCGGCGATATAGAGTTCCTCGGGCATGAGATTACAATGTGGATTTTCGGCATCCTGAAACGCAACTGGGAAAGATTATCGCGCAAAGTTCAGGCAGAGGGATTGAAATTGGAGGAGACAATAGCAGGGCAGCTTGAGGGCGCCGGTGTCACAGAGTCCCACGTAAAAACAGCGCTTACCAGACTGAAACTCCCGCGAGACAAACCTCACATGTGGACGGATGAGCAGATTATCGAACTTTCAGACATGCTCAGGACTGAAAGCAAACCGCTTATCATCGCGGCTAATAAGATAGATGTGGCATCGCAGGAGAACATCGAGCGACTGGTTAAAATCGGAGCGATACCGGTCAGCGCGGCAGCAGAAGTAGTGCTGCGGCTTGCTGATAAAAGCGAAGCTATACACTATATACCAGGCGATGCCGATTTCGTTGAATCAGCAAGCCTGTCAGAGGCGCAGAAAGAGGCGCTTTCCAAAATACGTGCCCTGATGAAGAAAAACGGTGGCACCGGAATCCAGAAGTGCATCAATGAAACGGTTTTCAATCTGCTTGGTCTTATCGTGGTTTATCCTGTGGAGGATGAGACTAAATTCACTGATAAGCTGGGTAGAATACTCCCTGATGCCTTCCTGCTGAAGAAAGGAAGCACCCCGAAAGACCTTGCTTTTATGGTGCATACCGATATAGG
>JAPZAS010000022.1 GCA_027460525.1 Candidatus Methanoperedens sp. | reverse complement strand
CCTTTCCTCACACTTCTTCTTAGATATTTATACTGTTTGCCTTTGATTGTTTTTATTTCTATGAAAGCCATAATCCTCTTAATTTAGGGTACACATTATATATGGAAATTATTCTATTTATAACTATCTATAGACTGAATATGCGTGATAAAATATAAGTTAAAATAAAAATACTATTATCAGTTAGATACCGTATTTAAAGATAGATTTGATGAACCTATAAACTCAGGTTATAATTTCAGTGGAGATTACTTATTGATAAAAAATTCATCGTGGAACAAAATAAATGTAATTTTATACGGCAGAAAAGAAGAAAACAATATATCTAAATTTTACACATTAGATATTAAGGATTTAAATGATACAATTCAGATGTGGAAGATAAAATTCAATAACTCTTATCAATTCGATATTGAAATCAACGAAGCCGTTATCGATGAGAGTAAACAACTTAAGTTCATTAATTATAACAAAAATAACTTAAGATTAAATGATATTATAGATAATCCAACTAACCAACAAATAATAATCAGAAATGTGGGGCTTCCACATGAAGAAATTTATTCTAATCAATCAATTACTTTGTTTTTTGAAAAAAACACTACAACAACATGAACAGTGAGGATTATACTGGAAAATATGCCTCAAATTCTTCAGCGCTTTTAAATCTAATGCCTTTCTGCTTCTGAATTTTTTCCAATTTTTTGAGATATCGTGGATTTACTTCTCTCCGAATGCCCTTATCAGTTTCATTAATGGCGATCTTTTTATCGTTCATTTGTATCTAAAAGGGGGCGCTTAATAAATTAAACTCTGTCATGCATTTATTACACACCCATCGCGCTCGAGATCGGCGCCGGCGGTTTTATTGCGGTGCTTGGCATGCCGCTTGCAGTTCAACATCCCTTGCCCAACAGGAAGAGACTTGTATAGCAAGCATCAGCAATATCGATGCTAAATTAAAAATCAGTAGTCGCATCCCTTATCACTGAAATAACCAAGATTGCAGGTATCCAGCTCCGAATCATCTTTCTCAAGTCTAGTGCCTGTACGAGCCGATTTATCTGTCTCAATCACCGTCCCCTTATGCTTCCCGCTCGCCGCATCCTCTATATTCCGAGGATTCTCACCATTCAGGACTATTGTCCTGATATTGCTGCGCTCAATGACCTTGGCAGCCAGCAGATCAACAGGCGAATTTGCGCCTGCAATCATCTCGGTCTTCATCACCACTTCTATCAACTGTTTCGGCGTCATGGTTTCAAATTTCTTCGCTCCCTTATTCTTCTTGGGGTCGCTTGTATATACACCATCTATTGAGGTGGCATTGATGAGAAGCTCGGCGCCGACATATTCAGCAAGGATTGCAGCCACTGCATCCGTAGTATGTCCCGGTGATACCCCCCCCATCACAACAATCCTGCCGCCCAGGCTTGCATTCTTTGCCTGCGTATATTCCAGTGGAGGCTCGTGGTATGCAGCCTCGCCTAAAGCTGCTATAAGCAGCCTTGCGTTGAGGCGCGTAAGTTCTATACCTATGAGGTCGCAGGTGGCTTCATCCGCCCCAAGTTCTCTTGCCGCTTTAATATAGTCGCGCGCAGCCTGCCCGCCGCCTGTTACAATAAGCACCGTGTTTTTCTTTGAGATTTCCTTTAAAACCGCTGCATAGCTTTTGAATTTTTCAGGGCTTAATGCGCGCGCCAGTACAGACCCGCCTACTGATACTACAATTTTCATAACCTTCTGTATGTCTTCTAATAATATTATCTTTCTTATCGTGCACCGAATTTCTGCAGTTCACAAAGCTCTCTGCCTAAAACCACTTCTTGCTTGCGAAGCTGCTTATAAATCCATACCAGTTATAGACTGCAAGGAAGAAGGCTATCAGGAAGATGAGCATAGGTTGAATATTTCAATGAAAGTCTCAATACTCATCGTAAACATCTTAATCTCTACTTTTTTATTAATTTAGATATACATGTCTAGGAGGCTCTATTTATCATTTACTAAAAGAAGCGAACAAGAATTTGATGAAAGAACATAAGTATTTAAAAAAGTATTAACCATTGATTATTAATGATTGACCTGGTGCCGCAATCCTTTGGTAATACGGAAGCCAACATCGTTTTTTTTCAAAAATTAGCCCTTGCTGCGCTTATCGGTATTCTCATCGGCATAGAAAGAGAACACAGGCGTCCTGAAGCAATGGAATTGATTGCAGGGGTTCGCTCATTTACGATTGCCTGCATCGCTGGAATGATTTCGTCATATCTGGCACAGATTATCAATCCAGGAATTCTGCTGATTTCTCTTGCCTTTTTTGCGGTGATAGCGACAATATATGTTTACATAAAAAATGTGACATTGAAACAGCCGGGCGTAACAGGTCCGATTGCATTCTATTGTACTTTCCTTCTGGGCATACTTATAAACTATGAACTGTACCTTGTCGCTATCGTGGGAGCAGTTGTTTTAACCCTGCTGCTTGCTGAGAAACGTCCCTTGCATTCATTTGCAACGAATCTGACAGACGATGAGATTTTAAGCGGCACTCGTTTCCTGGCTGTTGTCTTCATACTCTATCCCATAACTCCGGATGAATGGTTCATGGGTGTCATCAATCCCAGAACGATTCTCCTGATTGTGATAATAGTGGCTACCTTGAGCTTCATCAGCTTTGTGGTCATGAAAAAAATGGGAACAAAACGAGGGATACCATTGTCCGGGTTGCTTGGCGGGCTTGTGAACAGTGAAGCAACTACAGGCGCCTTAGCTGCAATGGCAAAAAAAAGGAGCGAACTGATTGAATCCAGTTTTGTGGGGATAATATTGTCCAATGCTGCAATGCTGATCAGGAATCTGGTTATAGCTTTTATTGTTGACCCGAGCGGCAGGGTGCTTTATTTTATGGCTCTGCCGCAACTTCTTATTACCCTGTTTGCCGTTGCTGCGGTCATTAAATCAAGAAACATAAAACCCGTTAGCGAGACCATACAATTGCAGTCACCATTTGCACTATCCCCTGCAATAAAATTCGCCCTCGGTTTTACAGCATTATCCGTTGTTTCGAGTATCGCCAACCACCGGGCTGGCGTTGCCGGGGTTTATGCAACAGCACTCGGAGGATTTATCAGCAGCGCTGTGGTAACGGCATCAGCGGCTGCGCTTGCCGTGCACGGTGATGTTTCATACACTACCGCTGCGATAACAGCAGTCCTTGCAAGCATAATAAGTACTGGGAATAAGATGCTGCTCGTGAAATGGTCAGGACCGTCTGAGCTTGTTGGAATGATAAACAAGACCTTTGCCCGTTTCATAATATTCGGCGCAGTTGTTCTCATTATCTGGGGAATTTTCATAAATTATACTTATTAATCAGGAAAACAATGATTACATATGTTTGACCAGATAAGCACCACGGATATTCTGATTCTGTTTGGAATACTGTTTTTTCTCTATTTGATGATGTACCCGCAGCTTCAGTTACGTGCATCGCGGAGAAAGAGACTTGGTAAGATTCGTGAAATGGAAGAAAAATGGGGCACAAAGGTCATGACCATGATACATCGAAAGGAAGCGATTTCCATGCTTGGCTTGCCTGTTTATCAATACATAGATGTGGAGGACGCCGAAGACGTTTTAAGAGGCATCCGCGAGGCAAAGGATAAGCCCATCGACCTGATCCTCCATACCCCCGGAGGGCAGTTGCATGCCTCTATGCAGATAGCGCGGGCATTAAAAAATCACAATGCTAAGACCCGCGTATTTGTTCCGCATTATTCCATGTCAGGGGGGACTATAATAGCTCTGGCAGCAGATGAAATTATAATGGATAAAGACGCATCACTGGGTCCCGTAGACCCGCAGGTGGGGGATTTCCTGCGCGGCGTGTTTCCTGCGCCTTCATGGCTGCATGTGGCAAGGAAAAAGGGGCTTGAAGCTGACGATACTACTCTCGTGATGAGCGATATCGCAGAAAAAGCACTGAACTTCACGAGGGCACTGGTAAATGAATTGCTTGAGGGCAAATTCGATGACAAGGAAAAGCAAAAACAGGTTGTTGAGAAACTCATCGGCGGCGAAATGGTACATGCCCAGCTCATCTCGGCAAAAGACGCCCAGGCTCTTGGGCTGCCTGTTTCCACAGAATTACCCCCTGAAATCCATGAATTCATGAAGTGCTATCGAGCTGTCAGGTCGAACGTGGAATATATCATGCAGGGATAAGAACCGCCCCGGAAGCGTTGAACCTTTGGGGTTTTTTCAGCCCAAGAATATTTAAAGCGGTTTCATAGTTACTCTGCATTATCCTGTTCTTCTGCACAAACGGTTTCATTTTATCAAGCAATGCGGCAATATTAATGTTTTCAACTGTAATACCAAGTTCAGATAATCCTTTTTCTTTTTTTAAGGAATTCAAAAGAAAAGAATAATGCATCGGTGCGCAGAATATCACAACAGCTTCATAATCAGACTGGACTTCCAGGATGTTTAAACCCTCGATTATATTTGAGAATTTTATTTCATCTTCTCTCATCTTATAGTCCAGAAATTTCTCGTATGCTGATACAAACTCCAGCGCATGTTTTCTTAAGCCTTTGACAACATAATCCCGGATTTTAAATGTGAGCAGACGTTTGAGCCTGATTAAAAGCTCGTTGTAGAATCTCTCGGTCTCCTCGTATGAAACAGCCATCTGCCTTACCTGCATGGGACTGTACCAGAGGTGCTTTGGAGATTCGCGAAGTGAGGTTATTTCATTAATCACTCTTGCTATTTGCAATAAGAATTCACCATCTTTATCAAGGATATCTTCATACGCTGGAATAAGTTCTTCCCTGGTTTTTATATCAGTACCATAAAAAACAACACTTAAGGGAAGGTGTTCTTTGCTTTCTATAAGCCTTATCTTCTTATCGATAATTCCTTCGATATAAATACAATAAATTGCCTGCGAAGAATCTCCCGCACTGGCTGAAATTTGATAATATTCAGACCAGAACTCAAACGGTGAAATCAGCCTTTTGTTGTATCTATTCTCAAGCTCAACAAAATCAACCGGTAAATCAAGAAAAACAACCTGGGGGTCAATAATATCAAGCAGACGCAGAATCTCGCCATGGACATCATCCACGCTCATCAGAACATGCTGCGAACTCTCGGGGAAAAACCTGTCAAGCTTGAAAGGGTACTCAATATGAGTGTGCAGAGCGGGATCGTCAAGTTTATTGAGCCAATCCCTGACTGCAACATCGTGAACATCGAATATGCTTATAATCGGAATCAGGAATAACTTTGCCATCAGTAAAATATTGTTATGCGGTTATAAGTCACTGACGGTTCTAGTCCCCGTATTTAAATACGGGGTCTTGCTTTTCGACAGCCTTTTGCAGGACGGTTTTTATCTCCTTTCTGATATCAATTCCCGCAGAATTGTCAAGATAGAAAAGTCCTTCTTTTATCCTGACCATATCAGGGGAATTTTTCTGAAGCTCTGATATAGCATGGGTTAAAATGCTGATATCCTGCTTTTGTGCCGCACCTGTTATGAATACGAAGGAATCCCCTTGTCTTTCTAATCGTACCATACTGTTACCTCCGATGTATGCATCCATTAATTAATTCTACTTCATAGTTTATATAATTTTGGTTTAATGAACTTAAAAATAAAAAGGGGCTTGCACCAGGAATTTTGAAATTGTTCCAGAAGAAACTGCCCCGTCTCAAAAAACAAGTGTGGAGCCGCCGTATGGCATAACAACTATTCTTGCATTCTCCCCGTGCTTGGCAAGCGCCGCTTCCAGCGCTTCTTCTAAACTTGCGGGAATAAAATATGCCCTTCTTGCCGTCTCATCGGGCAGCGAAGACACAAGGTACAGGTCGGCTCTCTTCGATAAAGCTGCAATCAGCGCCGCCTTGTGCCCGCCCATAACGAATCCTGATTTGAATTTCTCAATCACTTCATCCCTGCTAAAGCGCAGCCACTCTTCAAATACCCGGTTTCCATATCCCTCCCTGCATTCCGCAACAAGGATTATAGAGCCGCCTTCCTTGACAGCGTTTTTAGCATGTTCAAGCGCCTTATGCGACTGGAATATATCGATATCCTTCGGAAATCCTCCTGGTGATACGATTAAAATATCTGCCGGCTCAACCTTTACCTTCATAACCTCATCGAGAAAAGCCACACCTTTTCGGTGCGCATCGATGTAATTCCCTGCTGCCGCAAAGATAATCTCTTTCCTGTCATTCAAAACCACATTCAGGATAAAATCGATGCCTAAGATTGATGCAGCCTCTTCAATATCCTGCCTCACAGGGCTGTCAAGCCTTCCTGCACACGAATTCGGGAGAAGCATCATGGAATGGTTCGCATCAATGCTGCCCTTTGAAGAAACAGCAGGAAGTGCGGACTTTGCGCCGCCTGAGTAGCCTGCGTAATAATGGAATTCGATGGTTCCGGTGCAGACCACAATATCAGCATTCGCAACAGGTCTGAATATCTCAACAGGAGTGCCTCTTGATGTAGCGCCGAGGTAAACACAATCATTAACATCGTGCTCGATACACTTCACTTTGCCATACAATTCCCCTAATATGGCTCTCTTTTCATCCTCTGTTTGCCGCCTGTGTATGCCAAGCCCGAATACAACAGTTACATCATCAACCCCGCCCTCTTTTAATTCGGAAATAAGATGTGGGAGCAGCTTGGCAGTGGGTGTGGGACGGGTTGTATCATTAACGATAATCACTGCCTTTTCCCCTGCCCTTGCTATCTCGGATAATCGTCTGGAATTAACAGGAGCTTTAAGCGCTCCTTCAATCTCCTTTGCCTCATCGAGGGCTGCTGCTGCCTTATTTGGTTTTACGACCTTGACCTGATACTTTTTGGGTATATCCACTGAAACATTGATTTTCCCGTACGGCAAATTGTACAACACATTATGCTTGAATGTAAGACCCCGTATTTAAATACGGGGACTGCTAACATATATGTTTGGATTCGGGAGGTGGCTCTGGACTAACGAAACTATTAAATGCTTTCAATCACTTAGGAAAGCCCAGGCACCGATGGTCTAGCGGCTATGACTTTAGCCTTCCAAGCTAATAACTCGGGTTCAAATCCCGATCGGTGCATACTGTTTTTCTAATAATCAGAAAAAGAAAGCCGAGTTAAAAATATTAAGTTAATGCGAAATCCATAAATGTCAATGTAATAAGTAATCATTTGTTTATGAGATATATGGCGTGGCCTCATCTATGGAATAGGAGGATGGAATAAAATGGAGAAAAATGACAAAGTTGAACGTTCTATTGAAAGTTTTTTGGAAGAACTAGATAAGATTGAAAAAACAACATCATATGATTCTCATCAGGCATTAGAAAAATCTAGGCTATCTGACATATCTCTTAGGGTTCATCAGTCGGAATGGCATGTTCGAGGTGTTACATACCATTGCCGCAATTTAATCAAGTATTACACATCTGTTAGTCTGGGTGTGATAGCGAGAGTCAAAACAACAAATGCAGGTATTATCATGATGAATGATGAGTCGGTTCAAAAGTTAATGTTTGAATTCTACGCTCTCGTAAATCTTTCAAGAATAAGCTTGGATAATTTAAGAAATCTATTAAAACCTGTTTTCTTGACTCCTTATGAACAGCTTCCTAAGTATATTACAGATTTCAAGACAGATTCTACTGATTGTCCTGTATACGCTAAGCTTGCTGACGATCCTGCGGTAATTTACCTTATTGATATACGCAATTGTCTTGTTCATTACAGGACGTTTGCAACTGACGATAATGTTATGGCGGTAATGGATGGTATTGAGCCAAATGTATTTGAGGAATTTGAATGGACTAGACCCATGGCTAGAGCTTCATTTAGACGTACTAAAGATGACAGGATTATATTTAATATGTACCTGCCAGATGAAATTTTTCAAAGAAATTCTTCAGGAAACAAGAAATTGGCTAGATTCACCTACGAAATGCGTATTAATATTATTAGTCAAAGTATGGAGTTCGTTAGAATCCTGGCATATGCAACACTGGGTTCCCTTAAACTCTTGATAGACCCTGGAACCCCAAAATACACTTATCGCTCTAAGTCAACAAAAATATAGAGTATAGAGACACACATATTTACTGAAAAAATTACAGAATATTATTTTTTTGTCTCCTCTCTATCTGAAGGACATCCTAACTTTTAAAAAGTAAGGGGCTGTCTGTGGATGCGAAAGGTTCGAGTGTTTGATGTATTTCTAATATTGCTTCTTATCTCATCTATATTTGGACATTAAATTCATAAGTCAATTTATTATAAGACACATCGTATGAAGTTCCAGCAATTATTTTTATTTGACCAGTTAAAGTCTTTGGGACATTATCAAATATTAAGTAACCTTCTTTTACAATCCCAGAATAAATATCTGAAGAATCTAAATTGCTATTATAAGACCTTTCATATTGATTTGTTCCAGAGAGTATGACCGCATCGTAATTACTAAATGAATCTTTTTCAGAACCAATATTTTTGACCTTTAAGTCAACTCTGAACTCCGTGACTTCATCGCCCCAAGTATCGTATTTCAAATGAGTATAGAAACCATATTTGACTAAAGTAACTTCAAAATTCCCTTTGCTGATAACTTCTCCGCTTGTTTTAGCATTTTTGTTGTATTGCTCGAAATACATCTGCTTTATTTCTTCTTCTGTGTAACTTGGTATTTCAACATAAGAATCAGTCGCTTTCAAAACATTCCCCTTTGCAGTAGTAATAGTTAATTCAGCAGTTCCTGTTTTTGATGTACCTTTCTGAATATCTTTCTGATTCACACGCCATTCATATGCTTTTCCAACTTCTTTCCCTGTAAGTTTGAATTGATAATCAACAAAATCAGAAGCTACAAAATTAAATTGCTGTGTAAAAACAGTTTTATTTGCAGAATCTTTTATTTGAAGATTGACTTGACCTTCACTAATTGTATTTTGACCATTACTATCTTCTAAGAAAAAATAGAATCTTATGGTTTCACCTTCATTCGCAGAAGAAAATTCATTTATGTTAGTAGGGTTGTATGTTGTTTGTATTGGCGTAGAAACAACCGTAGTCTTAGGACTTTCAGTGGAAGTCGGTTGACTTGGCTGTGATTCCACGCATCCTAACACTAATACAGATACTAACACTATTGCAATTATTCCAATAATTTTGAATTTCATCTCAACCACCATTTACTTTAATAAGAGTGATATCTTATAAATATTTGGATTGTAAAAAAAAAGAGAGGGTCTAAAATTTTAAAAATAAACAATATCAATATAACTTTTTTGCAAAAATTATGGGTTTTAAGAAGCGCCCATAATGATATTAATTTTTCTGGAACTTATGAGCATTTGATTTCAGGAGAATCTGGTAATATCCCCAAATCATATGAGATTTTAAAAAATAATAAATCTCAGAAGATATCCCATCACTTCTGATTTTTTTAATTATTGCAGGTATATCCAGTTCCAGAGGGCAATTATCTTTGCATTTACCGCAGGTTAAACAAAGCTCCAGTTTCTTATTGTTTTCATTATTAGAAAGGGAATAATAAGCAATCCCTTTTCCCCCGAGGTAATTTTCTATGGCGTATTCGTTACCGATAGTGTTGTACATGGGGCAGTAGAGCAGGCAGTTCCCGCAACCTATGCAGTGCAAGAGTTCTTTAAATCCATTCTTTGCCAGTTCGCTCCTTTTGTTATCAAGCAGTATTAACGTAATCTCAGTTGGGTGGTGAACCCCCTTAACAAATTTCTTCTCTACGTCTGCGGTTTTGCTCACACCGCTTATTACGTCGACAAAAGAAGGTATTATTGAACCTGTGGCATTGTAGCTCAAAATTTTTATCATGTTCATGGCAGCTTCAATATCGGGATAGAGCTTGTCTGTGGAAGTCACAACTATGTGTTTTTCCTTCCGCATGACCTCATGGATATTCCCTTCGTTATGTATTATAACAATCGAGCCCTCCTCGGCTGTTATGGCATTGGCTCCCGTTATGCCAATATTTGCTTTTTCGAGATTAGAGATAACATCCTCCTTTACTGCCTTTACAATTTCTTCAGGATTTTCCTTTATGGGTTTATTATAATGCGTGGAAAGCCGCTTCGCAATCTCTTTTGCCGAGAGATGCGCCACAGGACCTGTGGGATGGGAGGGGCTTGCATGCAAGAGCTGGAGAATCCTATCGCCAATGTCGGTTTCAACTACTGTTAATCCTTTTTTTTCAAGCGCTTTTGTTAATTCTATTTCCTTTGTGACATTGGATTTGGATTTTACAACGAGTTTTTCCTCTCCGATTTCATTTAAAATTATGTCGATTGCTTCCTGTTTTTCCTTTACGATATGTACTTTTATGCCGTTTTTCCTGAGGTTAGCAATTGCTTTCACAAGAAGTTCTTCGTTCCCAACACAGAGTTCCCTTGCGGTTTTAAGCCTCTTTTTTCTTTCCGCGAAGTCCGGTGGCAGGTTCGCAGCCTGCGTTTCCTTCACGGAATTAAAGGCTTTTTGAAGGGCGCTGACTTCTTCGTAGTTCATGATGTTTTTTAAAGACCTTTGTTCAATCCTTGCCAGATCTCACTGGCAGTTTCATACTTCTACCGCTAAGAGCGGGCACTCCATCACATAAGATTAATTTTTCTGGATTTTGATTCCATTGTCATTGTAAATTTAGAATGCCACTCTGAGATTTAAGGATGTCGGAAGTGGTGACAAAGGAGGATTCTGTGTAGTCTTCGGGGGATAGAATGACCTGTAAAAATTCGGGGGATGGATTATGTGAAATGCGGCGTCATTATTACAATTCGAAAACATTAAAGGGTTCTCATTACCATATATGCAGAGAATGTATTTAGAAAAAATTAAAGCTTTAAAAATACCTCTTACATTCATAATTATAGTAATAGTCTCTGCGATAATCACATTTTTAATCTTGGGCATAAGCCCTGAAACTTTTATTGCAATTGCAACAATAGCTCTTGTGATAGCCACAGCATATTTAGCTTATATTAATCAAAAAATTTGGATTGCTCAAGATAAACCGTTTTTAATTTTTGAAAATATAGCAACCAATCAACTTAGAGAAGATGCTATAGATGAAGACGAATTTCGGGCTGTGGGACAGAATTAAGTCGGGTACAAGTTTAGCAAATTGTGCCAGACGCCAGTGCAAAATAAAGCAGTTTCAATTCTATCATCCCTTTTTTGTCCCACCGTCCATCCAAAACACCTCTTATCCGCTGAAAATCCAGATTCAGAATTATTTCGGAGAAAATATTGTCCAAGGTAAATAATCGTATTATCTATAAACTCCTCCATTGTAT
>JAPZAS010000021.1 GCA_027460525.1 Candidatus Methanoperedens sp. | reverse complement strand
ACGATACATCGGTGACAGGGGTAACTGGAAATGAGCCGGAACGACTATAATCCCCTGTACCTTGCCCTTGCAATTATCGGATTAATACTGAGTAAATTATTTAGAAAGAGGAGATAGAAAATGAACAACAGAATTGACGGCTTAATTGCTACGAAAGCAAAAAACGGCGAATCGACACGAGGAAATTGGAACAAGAAATCCGGGGTAAAATATCGCTCAGGAGGATTATTATGATAGGCATTTTCGAGTTGCTATTGATATTGGCAGGTGCTGGAATCATAGGCTCAACCTTCTGGATATGGAGGTATAAAACAGACTGGTCAACACAGAAAAAAGTTGTGATCGCCATACTACTTGCAATAGGATTAATCGCAGCAGCGTTTACATCATCTCTTGCTTTCTGGTTGCAGGAAGCCGGTCATGGAATAGGGATTGTAGAAGTAAGCAAACCCACTAACAAATTCGAGTACACAGAGATAACCGAAGTAAAATCAGAAGAATATCCTGCACTTAAAGAAGCAATAAGTGTTACAGGTTTTCTTTCCGGGTGAATAAATGGACAGGAAGGTTATGAATAATGCTGGCTGGCAATGTTCACTGCACAATCTATGCAAGAAACTGCAGATGATTGAAAATAATTGGTGGATTAAAATAAGGAGATAAAAATGAGAAAAATGACGTCAGATAAAACATGTGGAGAGCACGCCCTCGGAACAGCTTTAGGAATAACCCTGCTCACGCTTGTGCTGCTTGCAGGCAGCGCGGGTGCGGTTCCAGTAGTAGAGTGGAACAAAACATTCGGAGGGAAACATATGGTCGAAGCTTACTCTGTTCAGCAAACTCAAGATGGTGGATACATTCTTGCAGGGGACACTGATTCGTACGGGGCTGGAGGTGCCTGGCTCATTAAGACAGATGCGAAGGGTAATGAGCAGTGGAACAAAACATTCGGAAAGGCATATCTTGATGATGCAAGTTCTGTTAATCAAACCCTGGATGGCGGCTATATCCTCGCAGGCTCTACATCCTCCCAAGGGTCTGGCAATCGTGATGCCTGGCTTATAAAAACAGATGCTCAAGGTAACAAGCAGTGGGATAAAACCTTTGGGGGATTAAAAAATGACAATGCTTATTCTGGTCAGCAGACCCCGGATGGAGGTTATATCCTTGCAGGTGAGACATCTTTATATGGGGCTGGCGATAGTTTTGCATGGCTCATAAAAACAGATGCAACTGGTAATGAGCAGTGGAACAGGACATTCGGGGGAACATGGCGTGACATAGCTTATTCCGTTCAACTGACAATAGATGGCGGCTATATACTTGCAGGTACGACACTTTCGAATATATCCAGCGATTCCACTGCCTGGCTCCTAAAGACAGATGCTAAAGGTAACGAGCAGTGGAATAAAAGATTTAAAGGAATAGGCTATAGAGCCAGTTCTGCTCAGCAAACTATAGACGGTGGCTATATTCTTGCTGGCTCCGCGTTCAACAGGCTATCTGACGCATTGCTCATAAAGACAGATGCAAACGGAAATGAGCAGTGGAATAAAACTTTCGGAGGAGTAGATGATGCAGCACTACTTGATGATGAATCCATGTCTGTTCAGCAGACCACTGACGCCGGCTTTATTATGACAGGATACACTGTAGATGAACGACAAGTGAGAGTGGATGCCTGGCTCATCAAGACCGATGCAAACGGTAACAAGCGGTGGAATAAAACTTTCGGAAAAAACTATGAAAGGGCTTATTCTGTTCAGCAGACAAAAGATGGTGGCTATATTCTTGCAGGCACGAACAACTTGCCCCATGCCTGGCTGATAAAGGTCAGTAAAGAACAAGAAGAAGCGATTGCAGGCACTACAGAAAAGGTCGCAGGATTTTATGTGGTTCTGGCAATAGCAGCATTTTCAGTAGTATGCATTTTAGTTCGTGGTATCAAGAACTCCACCGCCTCTTAAGGCGGAGATGAATTGGTACCATCTTTATTTCAATAAATCTGGATATTTTATTTTCGGTGGTCTCTGAAAATAATTTCAAAACTTTTTATACACTGTCTTTAATTTTAATCATAAAGTTTATCTTTTTTTAGTAAAACTTGTCTATAAATAGAAAGATTTAAGTATTAATACGTGCTAATTAAAGATTAAGCTTGCCTATAAATAGACAGGTTTGAAAGATGCGCGCAGAATATCCGTGCAGGAGGAACAACATGAACGAACTAAAATATGCCAGTATTCGAATGCTTATTTCAAGCATGTTCGAAATCCCGGCAAACGGGAATAGGATGACCGACATCTGTTTTGACAGAAAAACCATCAGATACAGAGAGGAATCTGAAATCCAGGCTATGAGAGGCGGGGTAATCCTGATCAAAGAACCTCTTGTGGAACTGATAACAGATGAAGACCTCGCTGATATGGGTTTCGGCTGTTGAAGGGTGAATGGATATGATAAGTAAAATAAAATGCATAATAGCCATGCGGCGATGCGAGGACTGCAGGCGGTGCGAAGGGGTTAAGGAAAACAAATATCCCGCCCTGATAAATACCCCGGGAGGGTTCCATGATAATTTCACAGCATTGTGAAAAATATGACATGGATATCAGGTTCCTAACAAAGTCCCATTGCGAGCTGCGAAAGGAAAACAGGTGCGAGCCGGGGCAATGCAAACACTTCGGTATCCGGTTCTATCGGGAAGCTGCATGAAACCCGAAATAACCAGGTACGATACATCGGTGACAGGGGTAACTGGAAATGAGCCGGAACGACTATAATCCCCTGTACCTTGCCCTTGCAGCAATCATAGTGCTGCTGAACGGATTGTTCAGTAAGAGGAGAATGTATGATAGATAGCATATTGTACAAATTAAGAATCCTCATTCTGATTATCTACGTCAAAATCACTATGATAGGATATGAATCAAAACAAAAGAAAATTGCCGGGAATTTTGTCCGGAGAACTTGAGTCTCAATCCGGGTTCAAATCCCGGTCCGGACGTGGACGGTAAATGGTTAAAAGAATGATTCCACGGAAAGCAATCCGTCACCCTCAGCCATTTAACCGTCCCTTTTCTTCTCATTTTACATCTACTCGAAAGATAATCCGAAGTCCTGTCGTATCACACTGTCTTTATTTCAAACCCTTCAAACATCTTTCTCATTACGACGTCCTGAACCGAACCAAAACCCGGGGTCGCAATAGTACTGCCGCTCAGGTCGTTGATAGACCTTATATCTGAATCCGCCCGCACAACAAGCGATGTGCCGCCAGAGTTCACCCCATTTATAATATAGACCCTTCCGTTATCGTTTATCCTGTACCTTAAGATCTGGCTCATGCCGAGAGTCGCCACATCCACCTCACGGTGGTCGAAGGCATTTGTTATCGCCAATCCGTTCCTGAATCTTTGAAACTGGAGATTTTTGTCAGGGGTAAGACCTATCCTTTCAAAATAGCCTTCTTTTTGTGCCACATATACCTCCAGGTAGTGAATATTACCATCTATAAATCCGAATCTCAGGCTCCCGTTAACAGCAGGCGGCACCCAATCTGGATTGGCATCCAGTTGTTTTTTGACTTCATTGTAATATCTGTCAAGAATTATACCCGATAAAAATTCGTCGGTGTCGTTATAACCAATTGAGGCAAGACTCTTTTTAAAAGCCCCGGCTTTATCGAGTATCTCGAATCCCTTTTCCGTCTCCGCCATGTCGGGGAATTCTATATATACCGTATTATTGATCGCTGCCGAAGCCGCAGCCCTATCAACTCCTGTAAATTCGGAGCCGTATGTTATTACCTTTTCATGGTTTGCCGGGTCATTGATGAATCGTGTACTTTTTATATGCACCCAGACAAGGGCTTTGATCATATTTTCATCTTTGAGGTATTCAGAGATTGCCAGACCGCACGATGGATGATGATTCCACATGTCTGTAGAATTAACAAGATACCTGCCATAACCATCGACTACAGCCTTTGCAGGAATCGGCTCCCATGAAATGAAACCGGATATTGTTTTGTTCTTGAGTGCTGCGGTCATCTCATCCGGGGTCATGGAGACAACGTAGATCGACTTCTGGGCATGGGAGTTTTCATACAAACTGAAACCTGCAAACGATAGTGCAAATATTATTATAATGTAAATATATCTTTTCATGGTTTACCATACTTTTTCAATCGGAAAAAGAAAGTGCTGCCTTTCCCCGGCTCGCTTTCCACGCATATTTCACTGCCGTGCGCCTTAATAATCCCGCTTGATATCGAAAGCCCGAGCCCGCTTCCTCCGATTTTTCTCCGGGACGTGCTGTCCACCTGGTAGAATTTGTCAAATATCCTTGCCAGTTTTTCTTTCTCTATCCCGATACCTGTGTCTTTAACTCTGACTTCTATACCATCCTGCATTTCATTTGCTGACAAAAGGATTCTCCCGCCTTCTTGTGTGAATTTCAAAGCGTTATCAAGGAGATTATTCAACACTATTATAAGCTTTTCCCTGTCTGCAAATACTGGAGGAAGTGTCCCTGGAATGTCCACAGAAATTGTTATATTTTTTTTCAAGGCAAGATGCCTGATATTTTCAAGAGCAGCACTCGCTACTTCATGGAACTCCAAAGGTTCAAATTTAAACTCCATCTTCCCTGCCTCTATCTTTGAAAGGTCGAGGATGTCGTTGATCAATCGGGTCTGGCGGTCGATGTTCCGTATTATATTCTCAAGCATCTCTTTCTGTACGCTGGGTTCCGCAGTCCTTTCGGATTCGAGGAATTCGGCTGATGTCCTTATTGCCGAGAGAGGAGTCTTGAGTTCATGTGAGACAAGAGAGATAAAATCCGATTTCAGGCTATCGAGTTTTTTCAATTCCTCGTTGGCTGCGATAAGTTCCATGTTCTTTTCTTCCAGGTCTTTATTCGCTATTTCTATTCTGGCTTCAAGCTTTTTTCTTATATCCAGCAGTTCTTTTGCCGTCTGATTGAATATCTCCGTCAGCCGCCCGATTTCATTTTTTGAATATACAGGTACGGGTTTGAAGTTCCCCTTGACCAGGCCCAGAGCCCCATTTTCAAGGGAGTTTATGGGGTCAGTGAATCTTCTTGAGATAACCACTGCCAGAAGAACGACACAGAAAACCGCAAATAAAGATACTCCCACGGTCTGCCGTCCCAGAGCCAGAACTTCAGCATAAGCTTCGTCCCTGTTCTTCTCAGCTATGAGTCCCCACCTGTAAAGCGGCAGCCAGTAATAAGCACCCAGTACTTTTTCGCCCTTGTAATTTATGTACTCGTTTATCCCGTTCTTCTCATAGGTTACTTCTTTAACTGCAAAATTATTCCTTATGTTATCGAGCAGGATCTTGGACATGTTCTCGTGAAAGATGATATCCCCGTCTTTATTGACTATAAATATCTCTCCAGATTTTCCGATATCGATTTTTTCTATTATCCCGTACAGGTTCTCCAGACTTACTCTTGCTGCAAGTATTCCCGTAATGGTATCGTTATTTTTGATGGGATTGGCTATTATTATTTCAGGAGAACCTCCAGTTTTGGGGAGAGAAACATCGGATATGTACAATTTTCCACTTTTTGCCTCGGTAAAATAATGTTCGTTACCTGCATTCCCAGTGCGGTCAAGAGTCGAGAATGTAATATTTCCATCCGGGGCGAGCAGAAAGAACTCCCTGTACACGCCCCTGTGTTCGCTTTCAAAAGTGTTCAAGTACTCACGAAACTGCTCTTTATCCCCGTTTATGACCATCCCGGACCGGGAGATTACGCGTATATCGTCTTCTCTTGCAGCCATCCAGTTATCTATCGCATGGCCGGTATTTTCGGTCGCGCCGCGCAGATTGTCTATAACAGAGTTACGGATGGCTTCCCTGCTGTAATCGTAGGATATGTAAACAACAGCGGACAGCGGTATTACCGAAATTATCAGAAAAAAAACGATTAATTCTGACCGTATGCTCACGTATCCCTCGTTTTGGATTATATGCTTAGTGATCTTCGCAGCACGCTTTTTATCCGGGCTTTCAGTTCATTGAGATTGAAAGGTTTTGTTACATAATCATCAGCGCCGGTTTCCAGACCTTCCACCTTATCTCTTACCTCATCTCTGGCGGTTAGCATTATCACGGGAATATTCCCTGTACGCGCATCTTTTTTTAGCCTGCTGCATACATCGTAGCCATCCATTCCGGGAAGCATCAAATCAAGGATTATCAAATCCGGTATTTCTGCCTTTGACTTCTTTATCGCCTCGTTTCCTTCGTAAGCTTCAAGGACAATATAATCCTCGGCTTCAAGAGACCTCTTTAACGGAAGAAGCGTATCCATCTCGTCGTCCACTATCAGTATCTTCGGTCTTGTATCAGAAAAATTCCTGATTCTTTCCACGACCTCCTTTTCCGCAATTCCGAGTATCCGGGATATTTCAGGATTGGATATATTTTCATCTTTCTTTATCAATTCTATGATTTTATTGTCGAGGGCATCTTTTTTCATCGCTTACCACCGCCATCGCTTTTTATCACGTTTTTCAGCTCGTCATAGAACTTCATTACCAGCTTCGTAGCTTTGCTCTCCTCATTTAAAGTAAAGGTTCGAATCTGTTTCCCGAGCTTTTTCTCTATAATTATGTTATTTTCCAGCAGGGGTTCTATCACTCTTGCCACGCTTGAATGGGATAGTCCGGTTCCTTCCGCTATTCCTGAAAGATATGTGGTTTCCCCTTTATTTTGTATAAGATATTCAAGAACGCTAAGCTGAGCGGTTTTACCGAATATTTCTTCAAGAGCACTCATACTTTAATCGTATTTGGTTATTTACTTATATAGTTTTGCCTTTTTTAAGTGAACTTGACTATAAATCGAAATGTTTAAATATCAAGACTTGCTAATTAAAGATTAAATCTGTCTATATATAGACATATTTGAATCTGTATAGGAGGAATAGTATGAATAAATATGCAACTATAGTGGCTGTAATTCTTGTCCTGGGTATGTTTGCAGGTATAGAAGCAGGCAACATAATACCCGTTCAGGCTCAAGATGCAGCCGTGCAGGAGGTAAGCGCTCCAGCTACTGGAACGCCTTCGGTGGCAGAGCAGACAGGAAACTTCACAAAGATTGATATCTCGCCGCAATACGGCAATTTCAGATTGCAGCCTGGCGAGAGCAAAGAAATAACGGTAACAATCAGAAACAAAGAGAAAAAGGCAGTCAGTGTTAAGCCCAATACCGTGATATTACCGTACGGCGGGTATGTAGTGGATACAGGCTGGATAACAGCTACACCGGGCAGCGCAGAGATACCTGCAGGAGGCAGCCAGAAATTCACAATAAAGGCTTCAGTGCCAAAGGATGCATCCATAGGAAGTTCAAGTCTCCAGGTCGCTTTTACTGACGAGGTAATGCCCGTACCTTATCCGCAGCCAATCCCCAATTATATCCATGCCTTCCAGCTTTCAATCGATGTCTGGACACCGCCCAAGCTCCAGATAATGATGCCTTATATAAGCGACCAGCTTGAGGCAGGGAAAGAATATAATTACGAGATAAAGCTGAAAAATACAGGTGACCAGGCGATAGGAATCAATCCAAAATTGGGCAGTGATAATATGCCCTACGGCGGTCCCTACGGCATGACAGCACCTGCCCTGACCGAGGATTCGATAACCATAACAGCACCCCAGAATATTCCAGCAGGCGCTACCGATGCAGTAAAAATCCACGTCAAGGTGCCTGCCGATGCCAAGGGTTATTACAACGGCTATATAGATCTGGGAATAGACGACCCGTCGGTCAATGATTGGGAAGGAAGGGTACAACTTAACTTCAATATCTGGACGCAGCCAACAGAAGCTTTTGTCAGGAGCTTCAACCTGACTGAGGCAGCTACCATCACCGTGGAGGTCAGCTCAAACAACTACTACGGCTATCCCATGACAAATGGCCAGGGAACAAATGCCCCTGAACCCTCATTTGAGACAGGCCTTGAAGGCCCGGGAGGAAAGGCTTCGCTAAATGTTACCAAGACCGTAATAAAAGGGAACGTGAACATGGGAGGCGACAGACCGCCGTGGGAGATTGACAGTGCGTCCATATACCAGGAGATGGGAGTCCAGCGTATAGTAACATATAGAACGGACGGCTCACCTGGCGAATGGAAGCTTTCGGTGCTGCCCCGGAATACGCAGGGGTTTGATTACTCCATAACAATTGGAGGGTAAACCCCTCCTTTTTTATTCCTACTTATCTGCAATGGCGGTGAGAGCATGAGTAAAAATCATGAGCCAATTCCGCTGCTACTCGCTATTATCACGCTTGTCTTAAAATAGATTTAGGAAAAAGAGGGGATTGAGCGATAGCATGAATAACAGGTTTCTCAGGTCACGGCAGTTCAGGATTGGAAAGATAATAAAAAGGGCGATGGAATCATGGTTACAAAGACAAAACTCCTAATTGGACTTATTGTTATAATGTTAACCCTTGGCATTGGGCTCAGTTTAAGCCAGAAACAACAGGATGTAAAACCTTCATGGGTGCATCAGGTGCAATGGCAGGATAAGCCAGGCGAGGCTGCAAAGATAGAAGAACTGCTGTGGGCAGAAATAACCCCGTATAGAACGGAATATGAAACGGTAAATATAAGCGCCAGTACCGCGAGCGAAGGATTGCGCCTGAAAGTAATGGCTACTGCAAAAGACGCAGATAAACCGGATATCTATGATTTCGTGTACGATGGCAAGGAATTACTCCTGACCGGCTATCTCCTTGAGGCAATACCTTTCCAATACAGGAACGAAGTAATCGGCATTGCTCTTGGAAACCAGGAAGTTGCAGCTTCGGCTGCTACAGGTACTCCAACCGTAAGGCGAATCTTACCAAAGACATCCGAAAAATTCTATGCACCCAAAACGCTTCTGAGCGTGACATGGGGAGGGGTTTCTGCACTGATCGATCCTGATGAGCAGAAGGTGGTGCAGGTTTGGAAAGCAGGTGCACAGCAGGGTGATAAACCAGGAGGAATAAAATGAGAGTGCAGAAAAAAATAATGGATAAACTATGAAAAAAATAGCAAGAAAGAATTTGATTTACATTGTGCTTGCAATTCTGGCAGTTTGCGCAATAATTGTACTTGCCTGGTTTGCCCCCCTGCAAAGAACTGCAGGAGTAATAATTGTTAGCGAAACCAGTATTTCGCAGGGAGCGGCAGAAAATAATACGGAAATGGAAAGTGTGAAAGTGCACGGAACATTCTGGAATGAGGGGGACTTAGTTGCCAAAAATTTGACTGCCACAGTAATATTTACAGACGCAGCACATAACAAAGTTGTCAGGAAAACTGTCCCGGTGGGAGGAGACCTGCTCCCGAACAAAGGGCTATTTATGGAATTTGATTCAGAATATTTAAGAGAGAGGACAGTACCGAAAACAGAAGTAAACGTAACGATCCAGTACGATTGGATGGAAAACGGGCTGTTAAAAACCACTTCAACGCCGTCTACAACCCCTGCACCCATCCATGTAGCCGATAAAATTAATTTAAATATAGATTACAATGGACGGCAAATGGAACTTACTAAAGGGCAAACCTTAAACGTAACTCTTGAGGCAAATCCAAGTACAGGTTATTCATGGGAAGTGGTAGAACTCAACAAGAATATAATACACCAAATTGGAGAAGCAGAATACCAGCAAATTTCCAACTTCACCAGCGAACATCCTATGGTAGGTGCTCCTGTAATGCAGACCTTTCAATTTGAAGTTATAAACACAGGGCAAACAACTCTTAAATTAGTCTATCGTCGGTCGTGGGAAAAGGATGTAGCACCCCTGAATAACTTTTCCATTGACTTAGCTGTACGCTAAATCCATTTTTTTGGTCAAAGGTCAAAAATTGCTGGATTTATCGGGTCGCTGATTTACTATTTCCTTGTCAAAAAGAAAGACTGAAAGCTCATCCGAAAAGTTGACAGGTGTTTCTATAATAATTTATTTTATTCGTATCTTGACGAACCAAAACATTTAATACGTTTCCAGTCGTTTACATCAATTGTAAAATATGACAAGGCACGCACGAAGGAGAACAAACGACAGATTGCACTGTACGTATAGTGCAATAATAGACATATTCGAGATGGAGAACAACAGGGAACCCACAAGCGAGGAAGTTAACAACCTCATAATAGCGATAGGTGACCGTGGAGCAGTAGCCAGATAATTGAATAAAACAGGAAATTTTATGGTAAAAACAGCCCCAACCCCCATCCAGATAAGAGTATTTCCGCAGCGGCTACTGCAGGCGGCTACGGCTGAAAGAGTTTTGAACGAGATAGACAAGGTCGATGGGGTAATAAGAATGCTCATCAACGGGAAAAACCTGCCCAGAAAGGTCACATGCGGACCCGGCACTGGCGCTGATGTCAACCATCCTGACAGGAAAGTTATTAATGTCGGGGATTGTGCACTCGAGCTGCATATTATCGTCGGAGAGATACTGGTAGAAGTCGAGGATGAAAGTGCTGCCGAGAAGGTCAGAAAAGCATGTGAGCAGGGGCTTCCCTTCCCCTTCGAGTTCAAGCGCGGGCACTTCATAAAGAGAAGACCCACCCTTACCGATTACGGCAAGTACGGGTTCAGGAGCAGGACAGATGAAAGAATCAATCTTGATGATGAAAGGATGCTTGGCTTAACAGACCCGGATGCAAAAGCTGAAGGCAACATCTGCGTAATCGGGAAAGAGGAAGAAAAATAATAGCTCAATCACAGGAGAACGATAAACAACATTATTAATCATGATGCTGCGGCATCATAATAGAAATCTTTAAAGCAGATTACACCTTCTAAATAATAAAAAGGTTACATATCAAGGAAAATCTGATGGGTACAACGAGTAACGTACAAACCTGTTATCAGTGCGGTAAATGCACATCTATTTGCCCGATGCGCCGAGTCTCAAAAACATCCCCGCGCAGTTCTATTTATAATTCCAATGTGTACGGGCTTGATACAAAAGACATCTGGACATGCCTTACATGCGGCTTATGTCCCCAGGAGTGTCCCCAGCAGGTGGATTTCTTAAGTTTTATAAAAGAAGAGAGGACTGGAAAACAGCCGCTTGAGATTGCACATCTTGGCGTTTTCACGGAACTTGCGGAATTGAGTTCAAGGCTTGATGGAAACATTATCGAGAAATCAGCTGATTCGAAGTACGGCTATTTCCCGGGATGCGTGGACTCGCTGGGTTTATTCTTGCACGATGTCAAAACCGATTTCGGGGAAATCACCACATCATCCCTCAAGCTTCTTGACAGAATCGGCATAAAACCCCAGATTATGCAAATGAAATGCTGCGGTCATGATGTGCTCTGGCAGGGTAAAAAGGATGTTTTTGAAAAACTTAAAAATTACAATACTAATTACATAAAAAACAGCGGCATCGAAACCCTTGTTACCAGTTGCGCAGAATGTTACCGTACCTTTTCAAAGGATTACGATCTCGGGATCAAGGTGCTCCACATCTCAGAACTCCTGGACAAACTCGGATTGAAGGTAAACGCAGAGGTTACATATCATGATCCCTGCAGGCTTGGAAGGCACATGGGGATATACGACGCTCCGCGGAAGGCTCTCACCTCCAACGGCGCCGGCCTTAGGGAGATGGAACACTCGAGAGAAAAAGCCCTGTGCTGCGGGGTAAGCAGTTTCATGAACTGCAATGAGCAGACAAAAGCCCTGCGTATAGCCAGGATGGATGAAGCCCAGGCGACAGGTGCTAAAACATTGATAACCACCTGCCCAAAATGCCTTGCGCATTTTAACTGCCTGAAGAATGAAAAAGATGCAGTAAAGAAGTATGATTTTGATGTGGTTGACCTCAGCGTATTCCTTGCGCGGCAAATGGAGGCGGGCAAATGATCAAAACAAGCGAGCTTGACCCTAATTTCAAATACGAGATCGCAAACGAGCCGGGCGGCGAAAACATCAAGCGCTGTTTTAACTGCACGGGATGCACCGTAGGATGCCCTGTCACCGAGATAGACAGCGTATATAACCCTCGAAAGATCATCAGAAAAGCCCTGCTTGGAATGCGCAATGAAGTGCTGACAGACGACTCTCTCTGGCTGTGCGCTTCCTGCTATATATGTTATGAGCGATGCCCGCAGGATGTGAAAATCACTGAAGTCATGGGAGCTATCCGCGCAATAGCACAGCGCGAGGCAAAAGCCGGGAAGCTCAAGCTTAACAATCCAAAGCCTCTTTTTGATAACCTTTTCATTGATTCGGTAAAGAAGAACGGCAGGTGGTATGAAGCCGGCGTGAGCGGAAGCTTCATGCTAAAGACAAAAGGTCTGAAAGGAGCACTTGATTACGCACCGATGGGGCTTGAATTATTCAAGAAAGGAAAACTCAGCATCCTGCCCCATAAAATCAAAGGCACCGATCAGATAAAGAGCATCTTCGAAGAGGTGGAAAAATGAAACTCGCTTATTACCCCGGCTGTACCCTCCACGGAACTGCTCGCGAATACGACGCCTCCACAAAAGCGGTATGCAAAGCTTCAGGCATCGAACTTACAGAGATTCCAGACTGGAACTGCTGCGGTGCACTCGAAGCAATCTTCGATAAGGAATTATCCATGGGCTTATCTGCAAGGAATAACATGCTTGCGCAGGAAACCGGGCTTGACCTTGTGATACCATGCAGTATCTGCTCGCATAATCTTTCAAGAGCCGATAAAGCCATGAAAACCGACCAGGCTTTCAGGGCAAGGATTGAAAAGGCGCTTGGACAAAAATACAATGGTGTTAAAATCAAGCATCTTCTGGATGTCATGGTAAATAATGTGGGAACAGATGCTCTGGCGAAGAAATTCATAAAACCATTGAAGGGTATTAAAGCCGTTCCTTATTACGGATGTCTCCTTGTCCGTCCTTCCGAAGTGAGTAAATTCGATAATCCCGAAAATCCCACATCTCTTGATAACCTCATAAAAGCCACAGGCGCAGAATGCCTGCCTTTTACCCAGAAGACAAAATGCTGCGGGGGAAATCTCCTGATGAGCAAACAGGACTATGCATTTTTACTCACAAAGAAGCTGTTCGATGAAGCAAAAGCGGTTGGGGCAGACGTCATCGTGGTTGCATGTCCCATGTGCCATATGCTGCTTGACGGACAGCAGTCGATGATTGAGAAGGCGGTCAATACCAAAATCGATTTACCTGTACTTTATTTTACCCAGCTTATCGGCCTTGCCATGGGTTTGAGCGAGAAGGAGCTTGAGCTTGATAAGAACATGGTTTCTCCTGCAGAGCTTATAGAATTAATCGGCAAAACAAAACCGGAAGAGAAAAAAGTGGAAATTAAAGTTGAAAATAAGGTAGAAGAAGAAACAGAAAAAGAGGTGGCAAAATGATTGGCTCGGTCGCAGTCGTCGGAGGCGGGATAGCCGGAATACAGGCTGCGCTTGACCTTGCTGACAGCGGATTCAAGACTTATCTCATAGAATCAAGACCGAGCATCGGCGGGGTGATGTCGCAGCTGGACAAGACCTTCCCCACCAACGACTGCGCCATGTGCATCCTGTCGCCAAAACTTGTGGAAACAGGACGGCATCCGAATATTGAATTACTCTCTTACAGCGATGTCAAATCCATAACGGGGAAAGCCGGGGATTTCAAGGTAAATGTGGTAAAAAAAGCACGCTACGTGGATGATACAAAATGTACGGGCTGCGGCAACTGTACAGAAAAATGCCCCTCAAAAGTTCCGGATGAATACAATGCCGGCATGAGCAAACGCAAATCCATCTACATTCCATTTGCACAGGCAATCCCTCGTGTCGCAACGATAGATTCCGCTCATTGTTTATATCTCACAAAAGGAAAGTGCGGCGTATGTAAGAAAGTATGCGGACCCAAAGCCGTGGATTATGAGCAGAAAGACAAGGAGATCGAGCTGAATGTGGGTTCTGTGGTCCTCGCCACGGGCTTCAAACCTTTTGACCCATCCATTCTCAAGCAGTACAGGTTCGACCACCCTGATGTCATTACATCGCTCCAGTTCGAGAGGCTCTTAAGCGCAAGCGGCCCGACGCAGGGACATGTCACAAGGCAGTCAGACGGCAAGGTTCCAAAGAAAATAGCTTTTATCCAGTGCGTTGGTTCACGCAACCCGCGAATCAACAGGAAACACTGCTCTTCAGTGTGCTGCATGTATGCCACCAAAGAATCAATGATTGCAAAAGAGCACGACTCCGAGCTTGATATTACCATATTCCACATTGATATAAGGGCATTCGGCAAGAATTTTGAGGAGTTCTATAACAGGGCACAGAAGGAGTACGGCATCAAATACATCAACTCGCGCCCCCCCGAAGTGAATGTGGACTCGAAGAACGCTCTCGCACTTAAATACGAGGATTTCAATTCCGGAAAACTCAGGACAGAAGCCTTTGACATGGTCATACTTTCCATAGGACTTGACCCCTCGGATTCCACAAGGAGGATAGCCGAATCTTCTGGCATTGCTCTCAATGAATTCGGAAATATCGCCACATGTATCGAGAACCCTGTTGAGACCAGTGTTGCCGGGATCTATGTATGCGGCGTGGCACAGGGGCCAAAGGACATACCCGATACCGTGGCGCAGGCAAGTGCTGCAGCTTCAAAGGCTGCTGCGCTCTTATCAGGGGAGAGGGGAACATTGATAAAAGAGAGGAAGTTCCCAGAGGAGAAGCCGATCTCCATGGAGCCAAGCATAGGCGTGTTTGTGTGCCACTGCGGGATAAACATAGGCAGCGTGGTCAATGTTCCTGGGGTGGTTGAATATGCTAAGACCCTGCCCAATGTTGCACATGCCCAGGAGATGCTGTATGCCTGCTCCTCTGACTCGCAGGTGGCGATAAAAGCCGCCATTGCCAAGAATAACCTGAACCGAGTGGTGGTTGCATCATGTACACCGCGCACCCATGAGCCTTTATTCCAGAATACCTGCCGCGAAGCCGGGCTTAACCCGTATCTTTTCGAGCTTGCCAATATCCGTGAGCACTGTTCCTGGGTACATATGAAGGAAAAGGAGAAAGCCACTGAAAAAGCCAAGGCAATCGTGCAAATGGCTGTGGCTAAATCGGCTCTTTTCCAGCCCCTATACAAGCAAAAAGTATCCCTGATCAACAAGGCACTGGTACTCGGCGGCGGCGTGGCAGGAATGACCGCTGCCCTTGATATTGCAAATAACGGTTATCCTGTTACCCTTGTCGAGAAGGAAAAAGAACTCGGAGGGATGCTCAGGGAAATGACGGAATTATACGACGGAAAGAAGCCTTCGGATGTATTGAAAGACCTCATCCTCAGGGTACATGAAAATAAAAATATCAAAGTCATAAACGAGGCAAAACTCATCAAAGTGGAAGGTTATCTCGGCAATTTTAAAGGTGCTGTCAAGTCAAATGGAAAAGAGATACCTGTGGATTTCGGCGCGGCGGTGGTGGCTACGGGCGCACGGAACTTTGAACCTTCAGGACTATTCAACTATGGAAAAGACCCAGGTGTGATAACGCAGGCTCAGCTTGAAAAAATGCTGGGCAGTGGCATCAGCGCTAATAATATAACGATGATACAGTGCGTCGGGGCAAGGAATAAAGAGCGGGAATACTGCGGGAGGACATGCTGTGTGGATGCGGTCAAGAACGCCATAAGGATTAAGAAGGGAAATAACAGCTCGAATGTTTTTGTTTTATACCGCGACATGAGGACGTATGGAGTGCTTGAGAAACTGTACGAGAAGGCAAGGGAACTTGGAGTAATATTCATCAGATACGATGCCGAAAAACCGCCCACGGTACAGGAGGGTAAAGTTACAGTCCATGATGCCATGCTCAACGAGGATATCGAGATATCTTCAGACCTTGTCGTGCTGAGCACGCCATTGGTGGCAGGAGAGAATGAAGAGACAAACCAGCTCTTCAAGATACCGCTTGACAGGAACAAATTCTTCCTCGAGGCACATCCCAAGCTTCGACCTGTGGATTTCGCCACGGATGGGGTGTTCCTGTGCGGAAGTGCGCAGGCGCCAAAGCTCATGGAGGAAGCCATATCGCAGGCAAGCGCAGCAGCTTCGCGTGCATGTACCATATTGTCCCGCAAATTCATCGAGACCGAAGGTGCAATATCGGTAGTGGATGAAGCACGATGCATAGGCTGCGGGACATGCGCCACCGTATGCCCGTACAATGCACCTTTGCTTTCTGAAGTAACAGTCACAGCAGAAGAAGTCACCTACAAGGCAAGGAAGTCACGCATCAATCCCGCCGCATGCAAAGGATGCGGTTCATGTGCAGCTGCCTGCCCTGCCGGAGCGATAAAAGCCCAGCATTTCTCATCAAAGGAGATAGGAGAGGCAATCGATGCTTTTAATAAAGGTGTGAGGAGTATTTCGATTGAGACGGGCGTGGTGGAGGTAGTGGTATGAGCGAATTTGAACCCAACATACTTGCATTCTGCTGCAACTGGTGTTCATACGCAGGCGCAGACCTTGCAGGCGTGAGCCGCTTCCAGTACCCGCCGAGCGTTAAGGTCTTGAGGGTGATGTGTTCAAGCAGGGTTGAACCAGCATTTATCCTGAAAGCCCTGAAGGACGGTGCGGACGGCGTGCTGATTGCGGGTTGCCACATAGGGGACTGCCATTACATCGACGGCAATAAGAACGCAGAGGTCAGGATTAATAACACTAAAAAAGCACTTGCAAAGCTCGGGCTTGATAAGAGGCTCCGGCTTGAGTGGATATCAGCAAGTGAAGGTGCGCGATTTTCAGAAGTTATTCGAGATTTTACAGAAGAGATTAAGAAATTGGGTCAAAACCCGGTGAAGGAAGTGAAATAGATGAGCGAAGCAAAGGATAATCAGGAAGAAAAACGGGTGGGCGTCTTTGTATGCGAGTGCGGCGTGAATATCGGAGGTGTGGTGGATACAAAGGCAGTTGTTGAGTATGCATCCACTTTGCCAGGGGTAAAGGTCACATCCGTAAATAAGTTCACATGCTCTGATTCAGGTCAGGCTGACATACAGCAAAAGATCAAAGAACACAACCTCAACCGTGTTGTTGTGGCTGCATGCTCTCCCAAGACCCATGAGCCCACATTCAGGGCTTGCATCGAGCAGATGGGCTTGAACCAGTACTTCCTTGAATTCGTAAATATAAGGGATCACTGCTCATGGATCCACATGTGGGAGAAGGAGAAAGCCACCGAAAAGGCAAAAGACCTCATAAGGATGGGTATTGAGCGCGGAAAGTTGCTTGAACCCCTGCAGGCAAGCGAGGTGCCTGTGACTGATAAGGCTCTTGTTGTTGGAGCCGGCGTTGCGGGAATGCAGGCTGCGCTGGATCTTGCTGATATGGGATTCCAGGTCTATCTCGTTGAGAAGGAGCCATCCATCGGGGGCAGGATGGCGAGGTTCGATAAAGTCTTCCCCACGAACGACTGCTCCATCTGCATACTTGGTCCCAAGATGGTGGAAGTGGCAAGGAACAAGAATATCAAGATAATGAGCTATTCAGAGGTAAAAGCAGTGGATGGTTATGTCGGCAACTTCAACGTCAAGATCGAGCATAAACCAAGGCATCTCGATATTACCAAATGCACCGGCTGCGCCAAATGCAGCGAGGTTTGCCCTGTTGAAGTTCCATATGATTTTAACGAGGGATTCGGGACACGCAAGGCGATATACGTGCCGTTCCCGCAGGCTGTGCCGTTGCGGGCAGTACTGGACAAGGAGAACTGCATCAACTGCAAAGCCTGCGTCAAAGCATGCGCAAGCCAGGCGATTAATTATGACCAGGAGACCTCTTACAGCGATATCAATGTGGGCGTCATCATCGGCGCAGTGGGTTTCAAGACCTACGACCCTGAGCCAAGGCATGACTATGGCTATGGTTTATACGATAATGTCATAACAGCCATGGAATTTGAACGATTGCTCAATGCCGCAGGGCCCACGGGCGGGCATGTTGTAAGACCTTCGGATTGCAAAGAACCCATAAGAGTTGGATTCGTGAACTGCGTTGGCTCCCGCGATAAAAATACTAATATTTACTGCTCTGGTGTATGTTGCATGGTCACCATAAAAAATGCGCAGCTTCTAAAGGAAAAGCGCCCGGAGACAGACCAGACGATAATGTATATCGATATCAGGACACCGTTTCGGGGATATGAAGAGAGCTATAACAGGTCGCGAAACCTGGGCGTGAAGTTCCTGCGCGGAAGACCTGTTGACGTGAAGGAAGACCCTGTTACCAAGAATATCAAGGTGCGGGTCGAGGATACACTCGCCAATGAGATAAGGAATCTTGAATTTGATCTTCTGGTTCTTGCAACTGGCATTGTCCCGCATGAGGGCATTAACCAGATACAGCAGCTCCTCAAATTATCAAAGGCGGCTGACGGCCTGCTCATGGAAGCGCACCCCAAGCTCAGACCTGTGGATACTACCATAGACGGCGTATTCCTGGCTGGCGCAGCATCAGGTCCCAAGGACATTCCCTATGCCGTTTCGCAGGGGAGTGCATGCGCAAGCCGCGCCACGATTCTTCTTATAAATAAAAAAGCCATCACCGAGGGTATAACCGCTGTGGTGAATCCTGATGTATGCGTGGGATGCGGCGTGTGCATACCCATGTGCCCTTTCCAGGCTATAAAGATGGATGAGAAAGAAGGCAGGGCAAATGTGATGAAGGCGCTGTGTAAAGGCTGCGGTACATGCGTCACTGCCTGCCCAACAGGTGCACTGGAGCAGAGCCACTTCAAGAACTCGCAAGTTCTGGCGCAGGTGAAGAACGTGTTCAGGTTCCGGGAGGTAGCGGCATGAGCACTGAAACCAAGCCTGCGCAGGCTGGCAACGGATGGGAGCCCAAGATTGTGGCGTTCTGCTGCAACTGGTGTTCCTACGGCGGCGCGGACAGCGCTGGCATGGGGAGGTTCCAGCAGCCGCCTACGGCAAGGATAATCCGCGTGATGTGTTCAGGAAGGATAGACCCCCTGCATGTGTTCAACGCCTTCCTTGAAGGGGCAGACGCAGTATTGGTCACAGGCTGTCACATAGGGGACTGCCACTATGTCAACGGAAACGATAAGACAAAGATCAAATACAGGTTCCTCGAAAACGTGGTCAGAGAGCTTGGACTTGAAAAGGAACGGCTGCAGCTTAACTGGATATCGGCAAGCGAGGGAGAGAAGTTTGCTAATTTCATCCGCGGTGTCACAGAGCAGATTAAGAAGCTGGGACCGAGTCCCCTGAAGCCCGAGGGGGTGGTTTGATGCAGAAGGGTGAGATGTTCGTGGGCTGGTCAACCAAAGAGGATGTGAGGAAGCGCGGCGGCTCAGGAGGTCTTGTGACATCAATGCTTGCAGCAGCGCTTGAAAAGAAGCTGGTTGATGCCGTTGTTGTGCTAAAGAAAGTTAATGAGTTCGAGGCTGTACCTATAATAACCTCTGATGTGAATGAAGTGTTGAATTCCGCAGGCTCCTTACATTCGGTGCCGAGCAACTTTGCAAAACTCATCACAAATAGGAACCTCAAAGTCGCTCTTCCTGCGAAGGGATGCGATGTGCGCGGGATCATCGAGCAGGCAAAGCGCAACGCTGTAAACCTTGATAACACGTATATCGTTGGATTGAACTGCGGCGGATCGATGCATCCTGTTACGACGCGAGAGATGCTTGAGGTCATGTACAAGATCAAACCAGAGGACGTGCACGGGGAAGAAATCGAAAAAGGAAAACTCATCTTCGAGACAAAGGATGGGAAAGAGCATGCCATTACCATCGATGAGCTTGAGGAAAAAGGGTACGGAAGGCGTGAGAGCTGCAGATACTGCACCATCAAGATACCCAGTAATGCCGACCTTGCATGCGGGAACTGGGGCGTAACAGGAGAGCTTGCAGGCAAAGCCACCTTTGTGGAAATCAATTCAGATAAAGGCGCAAAGCTCCTGCAGAATGCCATTGATGCCGGATATATTCAAATTCAGAAACCTGATGAGAAAGGGATTGCGGGGCGGGCTAAGATAAAAAGTGCCATGGAAGGCATGAGCAAGAAATGGAAGGAAAAAGTGTTCGTTCCTGTTGATAACAGGCTTGAGTATTTCAGGAAAGAGCTTGAGCACTGCATAGACTGCGGCGCATGCAAGGCTGTGTGCCCTACCTGCTCGTGCGGCGATGTTTCAAAATGCACCGAGTTCCACATGCGTGGAGACTCTTACAGGATGTCCATGTATCATTTAGTTCGATTTCTGCATCTTGCAGACTCGTGCATCGGATGCGGACAGTGCAGCGACGTGTGCCCTGTGGATATCCCGCTCACGAGGCTTTACAGGAGAATTGCAAACCCTGTGCAGGAGGAGTTGAAGTACGAGCCCGGGATGGATTTGCGAAAACCGCCATACTTTGAAGCAAAGCTGGAGGTATGAGTTATGAACGTTTATTCGACCATTTGCCCCGGATGCAACTTCGGCTGCGGGTTATACATTCGCGAGTTTGATGAAACCGTCAAAAAAGAACAGATAACATTTGGTTCATCAAAGAATGAAAGACTCGAAGTGGATTTCAGGAAATCCTCTCCTTCTAATGCAGGGAAGCTGTGCAGGTTCGGGATGAGCCTTCCACGCCTCTACACGCCTGTGAAGTCTATTGTAGATGGCAAGGAGACAGCTTTTGAGGAAGCTACTAAAGAGGCAGCCAAGAGGATTTCAGCCGGCAAAGGTTCTGTGGCTTTTCTCTCCTTCGGCAACACCACATGCGAGGAACTCCTTGCGTTCCGGAAACTTGCTGAATCTTTCGGCACATTATACACAGGCGTTGATTTTGAAGCGCTTCCAAAGGATACTTACCAGACCCTGAGTGTTGGAATACCATACGGTGAAATCGAGGCAGCAAAACATATTGTTTTATTCATCGACCCCTACGAGCAGTATCCACTTATCGTAAGGCGCCTGCTTTCAGCCAAAAAGAAAGGAGCAAAAATAACCTCTGTATGGTGGAAGGACTTGCCTTTGGCTGATGGGAATATAAGACCTTCTGATATTTCAAAACTTCAGCTCACAAAGGATTCGCTTGTTATTTCTGATTTCCATCCGCTTTCTGATGTGGAGCAGGTTAAAAGCATACTTTCTCTTGCGAAAAACAATGGCGCAAGAATAACTTTCCTTAAGCCTTTTGCAAATTCAACGGGCGCGTATATTCTTTCAAAGGATGCAAAACAGAAGTCGCTGGGGCAGCTTATTGAGGATATTAATAAAGGAACGATAAAAACACTGTTCTGTCTTGAATCATACCCGGGCGAGTTAATCCCGCAGGAGACGCTCGGGAAACTCACCAACCTGATAGTCCAGACCGGCAGGGCAAGCGCGCTCACAACTAAAGCGAACATCGTGATAGCCCACGAGCCTCTCTACAAAAAGAAGGGCACGCTCATCAACAATGAGGGGCGGGCGGCGGCTCTGGGCGGCGCGGGGACAAACGGACTTGAGGCGCTTGGAATTATTGCAGGCACCAGGTTCGAGTACGATGCCCTTCACGAATCCGTGAAAAAGGCGCTCGGCATAGCTGCAGTTGATGAATTCACGATACCGAAATACGAAAGACCGCCTTACGGCGCGATACAGGCTGCGCAGAAACAGGCTGAAGCCAAAACTGCGCTTGTGAGCGTGTACAACCCGTTCATGTGGTACGGCTTGCCTGACGACAACGACTTCGTGGAGCTGAACCTGAATACGGTCAGGGCGCTCAAGCTCTTAAAAGGCGGGACGCTCAAGATAAAGTCAAATGGAAGCGTGATTGAAAAGAAGTTCAAAGTGGCGCCTGTGCAGGATAATGTACTGCTCACAGGCAGGAAGTTCGGGATAGAGAAAGGAACTATTACGCCTGTTCAGGTATCGAGGTGATGGCAATGGCTGAAGAAAAAGCGGTTAAGGAAGCAGCGAAGGCAACACTGATAGGGCTTGTAAAACCAGAGGCGAAAAATGCTGTGGCAGTTAAAGCGCCGTCGCAGGTTCAGAAAGCCGAAGCAGTAAAAGAGGTAGCCAGAGTAAAGCCTGAGGTGCCAACAGCCGAAGTTAAAACAGAGACAGAGCCTGAAGTCAAACCTGAAGCTGCAAAATCAGAGCCTGCAAAAGCTGAAGCCAAGAAAGAAGCCGAACCGGGCAAGGAGTTCGTGGACGCTGTAATGGCTGAGATGAACCTGAAAGGCGGTTCAAAGAAGAGGCTTGTCAAGACGCTTGCGGAGCAGTATGGTTTTGATAAGCAGAAGGTGCTGTTCAGGCTCAGGCGCGCGCTGATTACGGAGAGGTATGCGGCGGCGCACGCGGAAGGCGGCGCGGGCATTGAGGAAATTAAGCATGCTTCAACATGATTTCCAATTCAGCAATATTAGCTTTTATCTGTTCCTCTAACCCTTCTATTTTCCCCATTATAACTTCTGGTTTTTCATAGGCTACTTCTTCGTACTCAATCTCTTTGTACTTTGAAATCGAGAGGTCATACCCATTTTCCTTAATCTCGCTAACCGGAACAAAGAAGCACCTCCCTTTCCTGTCCACAGAGTTCTCTTCATATCGCTTTCTGAATCTCTCGATGATATCTGGTAGGTCTCCTTTCCCATCGATGAAATTCCTCTTATCGTCCAGCGAATAACCATCTGCTTCCATATCATAGAACCAGACCTTCTCTGTCTTATCCCCTTTTATGAAAACCAGAACCGCAGTTGAAACCCCTGCATACGGCTTGAAAACCCCGGAAGGCATGGATATTACAGCTTCAAGTTGGCATTTTTCAAGCAGGATCTGTCGCAGTTTTTTATGCGCATTTGAAGTCCCGAACAGCACCCCATCAGGCACGATGACGCCGCATTTTCCTCCAATCTGAAGAAGGTTCATCATCCTCTCAACAAAGAGAAGTTCGGTCTTTGTCGTGCCGACTGTCAAATGGTCGTTTATATCGCCCTTGTCGATGCTTCCTTTAAAAGGCGGATTGGCAAGCACTACCGTATATTCGTTCTCCTCCGTGAATCCCTTGGATAGGGTGTCGGTCATTTCGATATTAGGAGTCGCAATGCCGTGAAGCACCATATTCATGAGGGATATTCTTACCATCGTGGGCTCAAAGTCATATCCATAGAAAGAACTCCATAACAGCGTCCATGCGTTCTTGTCTGTTATTTTATCACCATACAGCCCATAATATTTCCCTTCATCGTCCTCCTGAACCATATCAGGGCTTGTATGCTTCCTGATTATGTACTCGTAGGCGTTGATAAGGAAACCTGCCGTTCCGCATGCAGGGTCGCATATCCTGTCCCCGATATCGGGGTCCACAAGCTCCACAATCATACCGATTATATGTCTTGGCGTCCTGAACTGACCGTTCTTGCCTGCTATCTTAAGCTCGCTGAGGAGGTACTCGTAGATGTCCCCCTGCGTATCCCTGTTCTGCGCTGTTATATTCAGGTCATCGAGAATGGAAACCGCTTCCTGAAGAAGCGAGGGCTTGGGGATGATAAAAACCGCGTCCTTCATGTGCTCTGAGAAGAGCGTTTTTTCTCCATCGTGTATGTTCTTGATAAAGGGAAACACAACGTCCCTCACATGGATGAGCATCTTTTCAGCCGGATAGTGCTTCCAGCTCGACCACCTGCAATCCTCATGACCTTCGAAAACGGATTTAAAGGGCTGCTTCTTAGCCTGCGCCTTTTTCTGCTCTGCCGCGTCCATATCCTCAAGGCGCTTCATGAAAATCAGGTATGACATCTGCTCGATGGCTGAGAGCGGGTTTGACAAGCCGCCGCTCCAAAACTTGTCCCAGAGGGCGTCTATTTTGGATTTGAGTTCAGGGGCGAGTCGCATGCGTCCTCCACATTTAATTTCTCATTCAATTCCGAATCAACTTTGGTTACAATATTTTCAATAAAATCAATCATTTCCAGTATTTCATCCCGTTCAAAAAAGAGTCTTTGCCCAACTTGATAATCTAATTCAGTTTCTGAAACGAACAAATGGTCAACGATTCCAGATTTGTGAACAATTACATTTCGAATTTTGAGAATCTCTTTCAATCTTTTCAATTCGTCTTTGGTGAACGGTTCAAAACAAAACACTCTTTTGTATTCTTTCTGGACTTCCTCAATTTGAAGGTTCAGGTTCTCAACTATTAAAATTCCAATGTCTTCGGATAGATTCAAGTCTGTATCTAAAATTCTCTTCACCGTGATTTCCTTATCCAAGTAACGTTTTAATAATCTTTTCTCATTTTGAATCGCATAAGCTAGCCTGTCTTTGAAATAAACCTCTGATGCACTTACCGCCGTGACTAACGCCTGCTCGGTATAAACATAATATAGAACAAGGACAATTTCAGCATTGCTTTCTGTCACTTTTTCTAACATTTTTTCCCAAATATAACTTACTTCCATAGCGGTTGCATGTAACGCCTTAGCTTTCAAGATGTTAAATTTAAAATTCTGAATTGGTGTTTTTAAAGTATCAGAAATTGCTTCAGCCAATAATTCTGCCCAGAATTCTGCAGTGAATGAATCCCAAAGATTTGGTTCCCTTTTTTCTGTCACGCTACCAACTCCCCCATGAATGCTTTTTGCATAAGCGTGTTAAAAAGGGAGTCGATTTGTTGGTAGGATTGCTTTTGATTTTGGCGCATGGATTCGACCTTCTCGACGATGCGGGCAAATTTTTGCTGGAGAGGGATGGGAGGGACAATAATATCAAAATCTTTAATCTGCGAATAATTAAAAGCCTGTCTTGTTGCACCTGATTGTTTTGCTATTATATTCTTTTGATAATGCGGCATTGAAATCTGATATGATAAGAATTCAGTTTGTATTGAATTTTTTTCAGGTCGAATAATACAAACGTGCTGATTTACATTCGCAGAGTTATCTTCACCTGAAAACCAAGTCACTCTGCCAATGGAAGCACCTGTAATATTAATAAGAACATCCCCATTCTTTACCCATGTCCTTTTCATGGCATTATGAATTTCTTCTGAAATGAACGCTATATCCTCTAAAATAAGCTTATTCATATGTACATTTTGGCTTCGTATAAAGAGAATCCCATTATCTTGATAAACTTCTTGACCACCTTTTGGCGTTGAACCACTGGAAACATGCTCTGCCACATTACCTATCTTTTTAATTTCCCACCCCATTGAATTCTTCACCGGGTCCCCGAACATCTCCAGAAACACGCTCTGCAGCAGCCTGTCCGTAAGCTCATCCGCCTGCGCCCGCAGCCTCGTAGTCTCCTCGGCTTTCTCAAGGATTGACACGATGCGGCGCTGGGTTGGGAGAGGGGGGAGGGGGATTTTAGCAGATTCGAGCTCTGAAAGCCTGAGCGAAGGATAGTTGATATCATGAGTCAGTTTCTTGGCATCAACAGTCAAAGACCAGAAATACAGATACTCTGGTGCTAAATTATTGCATGCGATTACTGTTGCCAAATGAGAAGAGACAAATGACGGTACGCCTAAAAGTGCACGACGGTTCAAGAATGTCGATTCCCCACTTTTCGGAATAAGAAGCGTTTTGGCAGGCCATAGCTTTAGGTTAAACTCTTTTACGGCAAGTTCGTTTATCCTGTCTGTTGTATTAATCAAACAAATCGTAGCTTTTTCCCTGCCTACATCTTGCGTTCTAACAAAAGGATATTCGCCGTCAACAAAAAATTCATCACCTTGAGGCGCGCTATTTCCTGCGCCAACGGTTGCCACATCCTCCAGCCTCTTCCATTCCCACCCCTCCGGCAGCGCATGCCGCTCATGAGCATCCATTTATAGCTCCCCCTTTTGCGTTCTTCGCGTTCTTTTTGCGGTGCATATTTTAATCTCACCGCAGAGGACCGCAGAGGGCGCAAAGACCGATTTTAAGGCGCGGATGAATGAGGATACCTGATTATTAAATCTGCGTTCATCTGCGTTCATCTGCGGTTCCATAATCCACCATTATAAAGTTTTTAATATGTCGGCAGGAGTAAGCCTTTTCAATCCTTTGACCTTATCGAAATGCTTATCAAAGCTGACTATTGATGCTTTTAGCTTTTTTGCAATAAATGATTGCAGTGCATCATCAAAATCCAGACTTTTTTTCATCTCTTCAATAGCCTCAAGCTCTTCTTCCAGATTCGTTGAATAAACAGCTAATCCTTCGAAATCTATTATACTGCTTAAAAATATTTTGAGTTCTTTTTGTTTATTGAAATTGCTCAATATAACTTCTATTGAATGAATGGAAAATGAAGATACATAAGCCTCTAAGTTACCAATCTCAACCTCTTTTAGGAGTCGAGCACAATCATTCTTAAAAGCTCTATTTAGGAGAAGCTCAAGAAAAATATTCGTGTCAATAAGATAAGCTTTTCTTTGCCCAGACTTCTTTCGTTCTGTGCTGTAATTCGACTGAATCAATATCTATATCTCCCAGAAGACCTGCAAGCTTGTCAACTTTGGATTTTCGTATTTCTATGGTAACCTCTTCCCCTTCGGCGAGGGCCAATTTCTTCTTTGGTTTCAATATCTTATCCCGGTAAATCGCTCTTACTCTCATTTATAACTGAAAAGGTTGCCTTTGTATATAGTAATTATGATTGACAATGCCCCTCAAGCCTCCGCATAAATCTCCTTCTCCAAAGTTCCGCAAATATTAATAAAGTCATTCAACTCATTCTCAGTGAACATTGGCATGGGCGCATTAATACCAAAATTCGTGAACGGTGCATCGAATAGCTCGGTGTACTCTATGTGTTTTTTCTTCGAAAATACCGTCTGCACAGTCCTGATAAAATTAAGCTGGTCGGCGCTGTAGTGCCTGCTATTCTCGATAATATAGGTATTGAAGGCATCCTTTATCCTGGTCTCTGGTTCAGGGAATTTATATAAGCCAAGAATATTCTTGACGAACTGAACCAGCGTGCCCTTGCTCCGGTTATACACCTTCTGCAACACATCCTCGGTGATATACAATTCAGGGTTATTGAGAGTCTCTTCAAGTGCGTGCAGGTCCTCCTCGGTCAGCGCCTCATCCCTCCTGATTTTTATGATAGCCGGATGTTCATCTGCCAACCTCTTTATCCTATCCTCCACCTTCTCCTTATAGACCTTGACATACTCCTGTTTTGCATCCGGTCCGAACTCGATAAGCGTCCTTTGTTGGATCATGTCATCCATGTCAAGAACAATGGTTTTCCTGGGTTCAGGCGCCATGTATTTCATCAGGTTTGCAAGTTCAGAGATGAGAATCTGCGAGTCCTCAAATGATATACTCTCCCAGAACCTGCTGGAAAGAACCTTTTCTTTAAATGCAATCTTTGGTTTGACCACATTTAACTCATCAGGCAGGCAGTCCACCATTTCTCCTATCTTGGGTTTTAACCTCTCAATTTCCTCCCTGTCACCATGCAGGATTGCAACTCCCAGTTTTTCGCATTTAAGAGTGAAAGAAGCCTCGTTCAGGTTGACATCCTGCTTGAATCTCATAAGTGGAGTGATTTTCTTCTTCAGGAAATCTACAGGATCAAGTCCAACATTGTCCCAGAGCTTTGGAGATAGTGCTTTCTCAACATCCCTCAGGTTCTCCCTCACGCTCACGGAATCCTTTGGCAGCGATGCAATATCTTCAAAAATCTTCGTTTTAACTTTCCCGGCTTTCTCTGTGTCACCGATATTCAGGAAATGCTCAAGCTGCCTGAGCCTGATAAGGAATATCCTGTTGGTAATGGCTTCCCCGGACTCTTTCTGGTCGCCCTCGGGATGCATGTCCCAGTACTCGAAATTGTCCCAGAAATCAAACACCTTAAAATATTCCTTCTTCCCATCTGGCAGCCATTCCTTATGCTTGCATGTCTTATCAGACCGCGTACCTCTCCCAAGCATCTGCCAGAACTTGATTCTTGAAAATACGGGCTTAGCAAAAATAAGGTTGCAGACTTCCGGCACATCGATGCCTGTATCCAGCATATCAACAGATATCGCCACTCTGGGCAGCGATTCTGTTTTGAACTCTTTGATTGAAGCCTGCGCCCTCGGGTCATCGGAAACAATCACCCTCGCAAGCCTTCCTTTGTACTCAGGATAGAGTTTCTCAAAGGCTTCCCACAATCTTTTTGCGTGCTTTTTTGAAATGGCGAATACAATGGATTTTGCAGGGAGATTTCCTGATTGATCGACCAGACAATTATCCATAAACTCCCGCGCAAGAGCTTCGCTTGTTCCTTTTACAGCGACCTTTTTCTCAAGCTCGGTTCCTTCGAAGTTTATTTCGTAAGGGTCAATACCCTCTTCGGATAGTCTATTTATCTCGCCCAGGGGCAAATCCGGTGTTTTAACGCCTTCAATCTGGAAATGTGTTCGTGCGCCGGATATGTTTTTCCGGAAGTCGCACAGCACCCCATCCCTTACAGCATCTTCATAATCATAGAGAGCCGTAGCTACCTTATTCTCGCAGTTAAAGAACCTGAAAGTATCTCTCTCTATGAATTCAGCAGGTGTCGCAGTCAACCCAATCTGGATAGCATCAAGATATGTAAAAACATCCTTCCATTTGTTGTATATGGAGCGGTGGGCTTCGTCAGAGATGATAACGTCAAATTCGGAAGGTGAAATCTGATATTTCCCTGAGCTGTCCTTCTGGTTGTATATCTCCATGAATGTCTGGATTGTGGATACATAAAGCCTTGAGTTCTTGTTAAATACGCCGGAAAAAATCTTTGATTTTGCCTCCTCAGGAAAAAACTGTTTAAACCCTTCATCGTATGCCTGGTCCCGAAGCGCCTTTCTATCAGCAAGAAACAGGACTTTTTGAGCCCAATTCGCCTTTAGAAGGACATGAATGATCGCCATTGCCACTCTTGTTTTTCCAGTCCCGGTAGCCATGACGATGAGTGCTTTGCGGTTCCCTTTCTGAATATGCTCTAATACCCTTTTTGTGCATTCTATGCTTTTTGTACGATCTACAATTTTTCCATCAATGTCAAAATCTGTTAGATTTTTCTTCGTTACAACCTGGAACCTGAGCCTTTCAAGGTCTTTCTGAGAAAAGAATCCTTTCACAATTCTGGGACCATAGCGTTCCCTGTCCCAGAACCATATTTCATACCCGTTGGATAAGAAAATAAAAACGTCTTTTCCTGTTTGCGCTTTGATATCGTTTGCATACTCTTCTGCCTGCTTTTGTGCTGTGAGAATGGGATCTTTTGATGTGCGTTTAGCCTCAACAATAGCTATAGGCGCGCCAGCACTGTCTGGGAGCAGATAATCGACATACTTACTATCCATATCGTTTCTAAGCGTCTCTGAGACGGTTTTGTAGTTCTGAGCGCGAAAATCCGACTGCTTTGTATCGACTTCAACAATTACTTTGGTTCTATCGCCGACCACCCATCCCTGCTCTTTAAGCATGACATCGATCATCTGTTTTCGAGTAAGAAATTCGTTCAGTTCCATGCTCAAGCTTTCCTCATACAGTTAGTACCCTGTAGTATTAGAAGTACCCAGTCATACTTAAATTTTTTTAACCATGAAATGAACGAAAATGAATCTGGCGCCGCAGACTGACATTGCGCCGCTGAGTTCGTACGAGTTCGTATAAGTTCGTTGTTTTGTCGAAAAAGATTGCTGCTATACTTTGCGTTCTTCGCCCTCAGTGGTAACATCGTTTCTCTATCGGCGCCGCCACTGTTGAAATAATTTAAGTACAGGTTAATCCCGTCTAAATCAAGACTCTTCTTTGAGATACTTCGTATGTTCTTTCAGGTATCTTTTGAAAAACCACTGCAAAAATATAGTTTCATCCTTTTTTATCTGAGACCGCTCTAAAGAGCTATAATAACCCGCTCTTTTTTCATAAGGTATATTGAGCATAGGAAAACCATATTTATTTAAAGCAAAGTTCATCATCAGCCTGCTGATTCTTCCGTTCCCGTCTGCAAACGGATGAATAGTTACAAGTTTCAGATGGACAAGTGCCGCCAGCTCCACTGGGTGCATCTTGTCTTTATTTTTACGATACCATCTGAAAAAATCCATTAGCAAAGGATATACTTCAGCGGGAAAAGGCGGTGTAAATTTACTTCCCGCAATCGTCACCTGATGCTGCCTGATCTTCCCTGCTATGTCTTTTTTTGTGTCCTCAAATAATTTTTTGTGAAAGGACAGAACGGTATCAAGCGATAACTCTTTTTTATAATCCAACATTTCATAAAATACTTTCCTGTGCGCTTCCGCCTCTTTTACATCACGCAGAGGCTTTGCATTTGGAGTTATGCCTTTTTCAAGCAGCAAAGAAGTTTCTCTGAACGTCAGGGTCGAACCTTCTATCCTGTTCGTATCGTATGTGAATTTGATGGCGAAGTTCTCCAGTTCTTTTTCCTTTGCCGACGGGGTGGCTCTTTTTTCCTGCGCAGAATATTCTTCTTTTATTTTGTCAAAAAGACCGAACCATTTATCCCTGTAAATTTCAGAAATAAACTGATGCTTCAATTCTTCGATATTTTGCGGCAAGGTTTTTCCAAGGTATTTTTCCTTCTTCTCCACCCTGCCTTTTTCACGGAAGCTGTGCTCAAGGTAATAATATATTTGTTTCCCTACTGTTTTTTTTCTGATCGCTACCATAAGATTAATACCGTATTATCCCTACAAACTTATAAAGTTTTGTTTTTTTAATAAAATGTAGGGGTAAGACAGGATAACAGGATTAACGGGATGTTATTTGATATTTTATCCTGACAATCCAATTAATCCTTCCAAAAGTTCATTATTTTGACAGTATGGATATTGCTGTAAAAAGAGATACACGCCAGTTCCCCCGGGAACACCTTCTGCATCAGGGCACTGAACAAGTCCTCTATCTGCTGCTTTGATTGGCTCTGGTACTGGCGCATGGAGTCGATCTTCTCGACGACGCGGGCGAATTTTTGCTGGAGGGAGAGGGGAATAACGGTACAATTATTTTAGCCAATCTGTTAAATCCAAGTACAATCAATACACTGCTAATCCCGCCCCATACACAAACCCCACATGCGTGTCTCCGACAGGTGCCTGCGCCTCATTCGCGCCTCTAATCATTGAAGGCGCCGCAGGAAGTTTAGTTAAGACTCTTAATTAACCCGAATAATCATTTCATGGCAAATATTCTAAATCCAACCATAAACTATAATATGCGCCAAAAATAGATGTAGTAATATGGTTAAAATCAGACTCAAAGGTTTATCAAAAACCAGAGTAGCTAAAACAAATGTAGCCTATGGATTCCGAACCACAATCCCAAAAGAAATCCGAAGAGCCTATGCTGTGAAACAGGGAATGCAGGTTGTCTGGTACGATAAAAATGGAGAGATAAGGGTACATTTCAGAAAACCTGTCAAATCCATTAAGGAACTGAAAGGAAGCATCCGTGGCGGGAGAGACCTCTCAAAAGTAAGTGCAGAAGAGCTCGTGGATAAAGAATACAGCCTATGAAGCACTACGACCTCTTCCTCGATGCCAGCGCGCTGGTGGCTTACTTCAATATAGAGGACGAATTCCATAAGCAGGCAACTGAAATAATCGATGCAGAGGAGATTAACCTGAATCTTTATACCTGCGATGTAACGGTGCTTGAGCTGCAGTATGTGCTATGGAAGAAAATAGACCTACTAACAGCAGTTGATAAGACGCTGGGTTTGATCGAAGCTGAAGATGTTACAGTGCTGAACAGCGATATTGACGATATACTAAATGAACTGGAAATATTCAAGCTTCATCCTATGCCAAGTTTTGATGCTATCATATGCGCTATCATGAACAGGCAGGGAATAGAACTAATTGTATCTTTTGACAGGGAACATTTCGATGCGGTTGAAGGTATCGTGAGAATTGAAAGTTTAAAAGAGTTAAAAGCAAAAATTGGAAAGAAGTAAACGCAGCACCCCCGCCCCTGCGCCGCTAAAGTTCTTACGAGTTCGTATCAGTTGGTTGTTTTAATTCATCAAATAGAATGATTAATATATCTTCCGCTCGTTTTTCGGCTGATAAAAATGCCTGTTATTACGTTATATTACGACGACCTTGAAGAACTCTCCGGGATTAATAAAGACACGGTCATCAAGAGGATCCCCATGATGGGATGCGATATCGAACGCATCGGGGAAGACCACGTGGACATCGAGTTCTTTCCCAATAGACCCGACCTTTACAGCACAGAAGGCGTGGCGCGGGCGCTTAAAGGATTTCTCGGCATTGAGACTGGGATCCGGGAGTTCAATGTCGCACCATCGGACGTCAAAATAACAAAAGACAAAGGAATTGAAAAAACCCGACCCTATCTTGCCTGCGCTGTAATCCGGGGCATGCAGTTCAATTCGCGCTCCATCGAATCCCTGATGGCGCTGCAGGAGTCGCTCCACTGGGCGCTGGGCAGGAATCGCAAGAAGGTATCCATAGGAGTGCATGACCTTGCAAGAATAAAACCGCCTTTCAGGTACATAGCGCAATCCCCGGAATTTAAGTTCACGCCTCTTGACTTCGCAGAGCCGATGACGATGAAGGAGATACTTGAAAAACATCCAAAAGGCATCAAATTTGCATATATCCTTGAAAAATTCGATAAATATCCGCTAATTCTTGATGCTGAGGACAACGTGCTCTCATTCCCGCCCATAATCAACGGCGAGCTTACAAGGGTAACTGAAGACACAAGAGATTTATTTATCGAGGTCACGGGGCTTGACCCTGCTGTTTCAGTAGCCCTGAACATCGTGGTGTCGTCGCTAGCAGAGCGGGGATGCAGGATTGAATCGGTTACCATTGGTGACAAAATCCAAACGCCAAGGCTTGAGCCAATGACCATGAACCTGAGATGCAAAGAAGTCGAGGAACTTCTCGGGATTAAACTAACACACGACGAACTCATTCATTGCCTTGAAAAGATGAGATACGGCGCGCGAATTTTAAAAAACGCCATCCAGGTTTCAGTCCCGGCTTACCGGGCAGATATCCTGCACAGTTGGGACCTGATAGAGGATATCGCCATAGGATATGGTTTTGATAACATCAAGTTAGAACTTCCGCCCACTTCCACGATCGGCAAAGCCCATCAGATATCGAAACTCAGGGATTCTATCCGCGAAATAATGGTAGGACTGGGTTATTTTGAAGTAATGCCTTTCACCCTTACCAGCGAGCGCGTGCAGTTCGGGATGATGCGCAGGGAAAAGGCTTCGGGTATAACACATATCCTGTATCCCATAAGCGAAGAACATACCATCGTTCGCCCCACGCTCCTTCCCAACCTTCTTGAGATTCTCTCCATAAACAAGCACCGCGAACTGCCGCAGCGGATATTCGAAGTGGGAGAGGTGGTGGTTAGCTGCAAGACTGAGCAGCGCCTCGGAGCCGTTGCCATTCACCCGCAGGCTAATTTTACCGAAATCCAGGCTGTGGTGGATGCCGTGATGAGGGAGAGGGGCATCGCATACGAGGTCACGGAATCGGACGACCCGGCATTCATTGAAGGCAGGCGTGCTGATTTAATAATCAAAGGTGAGAGGGCAGGGGTATTTGGAGAAATCCACCCCGAAGTCATCTCAAACTTCGGGCTTGAGCACCCCATCATTGCGTTTGAAGTGGAGCTTTAATCGTATCTTTGCGACCTTCGCGCCTCTGCGGTGAATAAAACCAAACACCGCAAAGACGCTAAGAACGCAAAGTGTCCTTCAAACTTTCCTTTTCCTGATTTTTTTCAAAGGCGAGCCGCACACTGGGCATACATCCCCCTGCGGGAAACGCCTCTTGCATCCGATGCACCGCTTTTCCCAGAGCAGGACGTCTTTTATCTTCCTTCCTCCTGCCGGCGTTACTTTAATCCCGAGCTGGAGCGCGATGTTCTGGATTGCAAAATCATCCGTGACCAGGATTCCCCCACGGCTTGAATATTCAAGCGCCTTTGCAAGAATATCGATGTCGGTAGCTGAAAGTTCCTCGCTGTCCTTTGTGATGCCAGCTTTTGACCTTACCTCTTTTATGAAACCTGGAAGTGGAGGCTCAATACTCACGTTCATCAATTCCAGCGTTGTTCGGGCATTCTCATCCCTAAGTTCGAGAACCACCGAAGGAACGGTTATTACGCTCCCTTCGAGGCGCTTTCTGATGATGAAAAGGGAGGAGTCGGCGATGTAGGGCATTTGCAGGAAGATACTGAATCATTTCAGATAAAGATATCCCACGAAAGAAAACAATCTCAAATCGCAAATTTTAAGCCATTGTTAACCATCAGGTAAAACAGGTTCACAATCAAAATTATGCTCCAAAACGTCAGATCAAAACTCGAAAACGGCGACCCCATAAACTTTCCAGAAGCCGTGGCGCTCATGAATCTCCATGGCAGCGAATGCATGGAGCTTTTTTCCTTAGCCAACAGCGTGCGCTCAAAGCTCGGCGACAGGGTTGACCTCTGCTCGATTGTCAATGCAAAGTGCGGTCTTTGCCCCGAGGATTGCAAATTCTGCGCCCAGTCTGCACATAACGACGCTGAGGTAACCCCTCATCCCCTGATGGATGAGGAGGAAATTCTTGATATGGCTTTGATGATGCAGGACGAAGGTGCGGCGAGATTCTGCATTGTTACAAGCGGAAAAGAGGCTGACGACCAGGATTTTGAACGTATATCGAGCGCCATAAGGAGAATACGGAAAGAGACAAGATTATCCATCTGCGTTTCCCTCGGGATGCTCACCGAAGAAAGTGCTAACGCGCTTAAAAACGCAGGCGTTATAAGGATACATCACAATCTTGAGACTTCCGAGAGCTTTTTCAGGAATATCTGCACCACGCACTCATACGATGAAAAAATACGAACTGTAAATATAGCAAAAAATGCGGGGCTTGAGGTCTGTTGCGGCGGGATAATAGGGATGGGAGAATCCATACGCGACCGAATCGAGCTTGGCTTCATGCTTCGTGATATAGATGTCGATTCCATACCAATCAATATCCTTAATCCCATAGCTGGGACACCTCTTTCCTGCGCAGTGCCGATAACGCCGATGGAAGTGCTCAAAACAATCGCGGTTTTCCGCCTCGTCCTTCCTCAAAAAAATATACGTGTGGCCGGTGGCAGGGAAAAGAACCTGAGAGACCTCCAGTGCCTCTGCCTGCTTTCCGGCGCCAACGGGTTGCTCTTGGGCAACTATCTCACAACCCCGGGCAGAGTTCCCAGTGAGGATATCCGTATGATTCGTGACCTTGGACTTGTTCCCGGAGGCGTTTGATGTACAGCGTTAGAATGAGGGCGGAAAAAGATGGAAAACACATATCTGGGGCGGAGCGGATAACCGGTGACCATGAAATATTTTCTGCTGCGCAGTCGCTGATAGACAGGGCTCTTTCTCACGAAAAAGGAAAACCGGATTTTATAAATATATCTCTTGAAGAATTAAAGATTCCCATCAAAAACATAACCTCGTTACCGCTTATTTTAACGCATGTCAGGAATGCTGCAGAAGGCAGGGCACTTGCAGGAAAGCTGTTGTTATCTCTTGGGATACCTCTTTTCTGCATAGAAAAGGCAATAACCCTCCTTGGAAACGGTGCTGCTGGCGGGGAGAGCATGAGGGGGGCAATGATAATGAATATGAGCGGGGAGCGGCTTGAGCCTGACAAATATCGAGGCATAAGAGCATCACGCATGGATATTACAGAGGAAGCCTCTGCAGAACTTGCGCGTTCTATCAAGGATGCCGGATTGTCATCATATTACGCTTATATTAGCGAGGCGCTTGTGCTAGCCACAAAAGTTGCCTCGGTAAATGGGAACATTGCCGAACTGTGCTGGTCTGATGACCCGTCCTATACAGCAGGTTATGTTGCTTCGAAGATCGGCTATGTGCGCATCCCGCATCTGAAACCCGAAGGAGATTCCCGCGGGGGGAGGGTGTTTTTCGTGGACGGTATAGACCTTGATAGTTACATTCATGAAATGGAGAAAGCTCCTGTCCTTGTCAATAAGTTCGGCGGAATAAAGGAGCTTACCGTAAAAATATAGGAGGATAATATGAAACAGCAGCAGATAATGAAAACAAGAGGAAGAGCCGCAAGTAAAGCTAATATCGCAGTTCTGGGAGCAGGCGGTCTTGGAATGGCGGCTGCAAAAATGATTGCAGGGAAAAAGGAGATGAAACTTGTAGCCATAGCAGATAAAAGCGGCTGCCTGATTGATCCTGATGGCATAGACCCGAAGAGCCTTGAGAATAAAAAACCAGGGGATATCGGCGAGAAAACTGACGATGCAATAGGCTCAATGATTAAAAATTCAGATGGTTTTGACGGTATTTTTATTGCTCTTCCAAACCTCACAAACGAGTTTATCCCTCAGGTTGCGTTGAGGTTTGCCGGGCACGGTTACAACGGTGTAATGGTGGACGCACTGAAACGCTCGCAGGCAGTGGAGATGATTTTCGGGCTGGACAGCCAGTTAAAGGACGCCGGAATCACATACATCACAGGTGCGGGCGCCACGCCAGGCTTGCTTACGTGCGCCGCTGCGATAGCGGCAAATTCCTTTATGGAAGTGATGAGCGTGGACATCAACTTCGGCGTGGGAGTAGATAACTGGGAATCGTATCGCGCAACGATACGCGAGGATATTGCGCACCTTGAGGGATTCAACCTTGAAAAAGCAGCAAGCATGACCTGCGCACAGATTAAAGAAGAACTCGACAGGAGAAGAGGCATACTCCATCTTGGCAGTATGGAGCATGCGGATGATGTACTTCTTGAGAGGGCAGGAATTGTATCGCGGGAAAAAGTAAAAGTCGGCGGCGTGGTGGATACGCGGAATCCCAGAAAGCCTGTAAGCACCACAATGACCCTGACGGGCAGGACTTTTGACGGCGCTATTTCAAGCCACAGGTTCATTCTCGGGGATGAGAGCACGATGGCTGCCAACGTCGTAGGACCAGCCCTTGGCTGGATGAAAGCAGGACTTGAGTTCCATCTCCGCGGCATATACGGGGTTTTCGGGTCGGCTGAGATTATGCCGAGATTTGTGCAATGAAGATGAAGTGGCTTGCAGGCGAGCTTGAGGAGCTAAAAAAGAAGGGATTGTATCGAAGCCTCAGCACAATCGAAAGCGCGCAGACGCCAAGGATAAGACAAGATGGAAAGGAACTCATACTTCTCTCCTCCAACAACTACCTGGGATTAACCAATCACCCCAAAGTAAAAAAGGCAGCCTTTGAGGCAGTGGAGCACTACGGCACAGGTTCTGGAGGCTCGCGCCTTACCACCGGCAACCATGAGCTGTACGGCAGGCTGGAGGAGAGAATAGCGAAATTCAAAGGCACGGAGGATGCCATCGTTTTCAGCACGGGATACATGGCAAATATCGGAACGATCGCGGCGATAGCAGGAAAAGGCGACCTTATCCTGAGCGATGAGCGAAACCATGCAAGCATAATCGATGGATGCAGGCTGAGCCGAGCCGACGTGGCGGTCTATCCCCACAAGGATACGGCATACGTAGAAAACCAGCTTCGCAATTCGAAACACAAAAAAAAACTGATAGTCACAGACGGCATCTTCAGCATGGATGGCGATGTAGCTCCTTTGCCAGAGATTTCCGAGCTTGCGAAAAAATACGATGCTATGGTCATGGTGGACGATGCCCATGCCACGGGCGTTCTTGGAAAACACAAAAGGGGCACGCCAGATTATTTTAACGTGGATGTGGATATAAACATGGGGACATTAAGCAAAGCGCTTGCAAGCATCGGCGGCTACGTGGCAGGAAGTGGTGAATTGATCGATTATCTTCGAAACAAGGCAAGAGCGTTCATCTATTCAACCGCACTCCCCCCGCCTGCTGTTGCTGCTGCAAAGGCTGCCATAGATGTCATCGAGGAGGAGAATCCCGCTGAAAAACTCTGGAGGAATACCGCTATCTATAAAAAAGGGCTCAAAGACATGGGAATTACCATTACGAGCGAGACCCAGATTATTCCTCTCATGACAGGGGGTACAGAGGAGACTGTAAAAGCAGCCAGCGAGCTTCTGAGGCTCGGCGTTTTCGCACAGGGGATACGCCCTCCAACCGTGCCACAGGGCAAAGGACGGATCAGGACTTCACTCATGGCTACCCATAGCGAAGTGGATATAGCAGAGGCACTTCTTGCCATTTCCATAATCAAGGAAAAGTTCGATCTTTCATGACAGGGATATTTATAACAGGAACCGACACCGGCGTCGGGAAAACCGCTGTGGCTGCCGGACTGGCTGGGGCTTTGGAAAAGAGGGGGTACAGCGTCGGGGTGATGAAACCCGTACAGAGCGGCGCCATGGAAAGAAACGGCAGGCTGTATTCCCAGGATGCAGAGTTCCTGATGAAAGTTCTGGACACGTGCGATGAGCCAGAATTGGTATGCCCCGTACTTTTGAAAGAGGCGCTGGCGCCAAGCGTTGCTGCAGAAATTGAGGGAAAGCCTGTGGACCTCGAACTCATCAACAATGCTTATCAGGAACTTGGGAGGCGCCATGACATCGTGATTGTGGAAGGCGCGGGTGGAATTGCAGTGCCCTTGAAAAATAGAATCCTCATTTCAGACCTGATAACCAGCCTTGGCACTCCTGCTATAATCGTTTCCCGCGCAGGACTTGGTACAATAAATCATACCTTTCTTACCATCGAGCATGCAAAGAACTGGGGGATACCTGTGATCGGGGTGATTGTAAACAATTACCGGGGTGGAAAAGTCGAGGAAACAAACCCAGGGATAATAACAGAACTTACCGGAGTCCATATACTTGGGATTATCCCACACGATACGAAAATAAATGTGGAGGGCGGAAGTCACGGAAATATTGTATCGTTAGTGGAAAAGAATGTTGATATAGAAAAAATCATTTCCTTCCTTTCGATTTAAGGAAATTCCCATTTCAAATAATCTCTGCAATCGCATCAATCTCTATCTTTGCGTTTTTTGGAAGCTTTGTAACACACACAGTAGAACGGGCAGGCTTGCCCAAAGAAAAATAAGACGCATAAATCTCGTTCACTTTTGAAAAATCATTAATATCTGTTAGATAAATAGTTGTCTTGACCACACTTTCAAGGCTGCTCCCCGATGCTTCAATAACAGCTTTCAGGTTATCAAGAACTCTTTTTGTCTGGGTCTCTACATCACCATCAATGAACTGTTGAGTCTTAGGGTCGATTCCGATCTGACCTGACAGATAGACCATTTTATTAACCTTGATAGCTTGTGAGTAAGGGCCAATAGCATTTGGCGCTTCGCTTGTATTCACGATTTCCTTCGGATTCATAAAACACTATTACTAATATCAACAATCATTAAACCTATGTTTTGCAGCATAAAGTCTGTGGGTAGGGAGTTGTTATTTAATGTTATCTCTTAAATTATAATCCTCTGCGCATGAACATTACTAAGGTAATAGATATACAAAACAACCTTATTTAATTATATTAAAATAGGCGCACATTTTTGAGAGGAAAATTATAAGTCCTTTTAACACTATGGAATTAAAAGAAATGAGGGGGTAGTATATGGAAAAGTTGAGCAATATGTCAATGAGATTCCCAAAACTTGCTTTTGAGGCGAAGGAAAGCAAAAGGTGAACTAACATGAGAGAACTTCAAAAAATAAAAATCGGTGAAGAATTTAGACCAGCTCCACAATTTAAAAAGCTCTATTACGTTTATTTATTGTTAGCAATTGTCTTTGGTATTTTACCATGGTATATTCCTGTTTTTTTACTTTTTGCCCCATTTATAGTAATGGTAGGCTATTTAATACCTATTCTTGCTATTTTGATATTCGTATCCTACTGGATCCCAAAATACTACGATACGATGCTTTACAAACTTACTCAAAATGAAATCGTTTGGAGAAGAGGGGTATGGTTCAAAAACACAGGAATTGTGCCTTACAACAGAATAACCAATATCGATATTGTTCAAGGTCCTGTTTCAAGAAGTTTTGGAATAGCATCGATCAAAATTCAAACTGCAGGCTATTCAGGCCAATCAGGTGGTGGAGGTATGTTAGCCGAAATAAGAATAGAAGGAATGGAACAATTTGAGGATTTAAGAGAGTTAATAATGGGATTTGTGAGAGGCAAAAAACCCCTGGCAGTAGGAACTTACGAAGAAGAAATTAACTTGAAGATTCTTGATGAATTAGTTAAGATTAGAGAACTAATGGAAAAATCTTCTGGAAATTAAGGTGATTAAGTTCAGGGTAGATAAAGTCGATTTTTAGATTGCGAGAGTACGCCAAGATACTGATCGACTTCCCTGAACTGAATACTGCGCCTGAATTTAAGCTTAACAAATAAGAAAAATGACAGAAACCTTAAACCCTCGAGCATCGCATTGATGCCCCGCTTTTCGAAAACGGCGGTCGGTGCTGCAGGTTGGGGATTTAATGCTCTGGAAAGTGATGAGAATCTGAACGAGGCTGAAAATTAGTTGAAATGTCCACAGACATGTCAGACTCCTCCAACGCCGATATGTAGCTCCGGACATTTCAATTTATCAATTGGGAGAGAGCAGCCTTTCGCGCTCTCTTCCTCTAACTGCTTACTCTGGGTCAATCCTGGTCTTCGTTCTATTTGTTGACCGGTGTAATGGTTCCAAAGAGACCATGTTGCTCATCGTTGATTCCCGCTGCAAAGAACAGGGTATTAACCGGCCCTGCAGTTGCGCCGTTGCCAAAGCCCAAACCCCAGAGCCCGTCTATAACAACAGGCTTGCCATCAAGACCTTTCAGAAAGCCCTGGAAGTTCCCTTTTTCAGGATCAAAGGCGGCAATCTGTCCGCTTCCGAAATTGCCAACCAGCAAATCTTCGCTGAACTTGCCGAAATCTGAGGGTGCAAGCGTTATACCCCAGGGTGCATCCATCCAATTCCCATGTTTCAATCGCATCAGCAGATTTCCATCCGGGTCAAACATAACTACGAAACCAAGACCGTGGCCGTTCAGGTTATCATGCTTCTGGGGATCCTGCTTGGCAAAGGTAACGAATATCTTGCCATTAATATTTTGCACATTGAAGGGGGCAAAGCCCGCAGGAATTTTTGTGTCCATAAAAGCGCCTGCGCCCAGCGTGACGGGAGTGAAGTTTGTGTCAAATACGTCAACAGTTCCGCCGCGGAAGTTTGCGACGTAGAGGAAATTCGCGTTGCCTTTCTTCGCAATGGTCACGCCCTTGTAAACGGCGGCAGGCGAGTTGTCCACTTTAAGAATAGCATTGTGGAGATCGACTGTCGGGTTCCAGGCCGATACTGTCCCATCTTCGGTTACGAAAATGAACCTGGAGGCATTGCCAGGTGTTACGTTGAAATCCGAATCGTTATTGAAAACGATTCCTGTCGGGGTTGCTGGACCGCTCCCACCTGTGGGCGGAGGGATTGTAACGATCCGCGGACTACCTACAGGGAAAGGGACGCCTGTTCCGTTGTACAGGGTTGAAACGCCCACCCCATTGTCTGCAACCCACCATGGACCCGCTGGGGGATGCGCAATGCCCCAGGAGTTCACGAGGTTGGGATCGGTAATTTTCGCCAGACCCGGGACGTCAGAGACAAGATTAGTCTGGCGATAATGCTTTGAGGCGCTTTCTTTGGGCGGCTTCACAACTACCTCACCCATCATCTTCATTTCATCGTGGATAAGGCATAGATATTTAAAGTCACCCGGTTCGGTGAATGTGAGATTGTAGGTTGCTCCTGGAATTAATATTCCTGAGTTATAAAATCCACTTCCATTATAGCCATCAACTCCAGAAGGACCCGCTGCTACAGGATTTATATTAAAGCCCGGAAGCAAGAATTCAGGAGGAGTCTGGCCGGCTGCCAGGAACGATACTGTATGTATCTCCATAGGATTAAGTTGAGTCCAATTTACATTATCTCCCTGGTTAATCTTCAGCGTATCCGGAGTAAATCTCAGGTAGGCTGCATCATGTTTTACAACATCACCGCAAGCAACCGTCTTAATACCGTTGTCTATTGAAACAATCCAGCCTCTATTCATTATTCCGGATCCAGGAGGAACGGTAATGTCTGTCATAAATGATGCCTTGCCATTTGAGTCTGCTGTGATATCACCAAGCGAAAATACTGTTGAACCAGGCATATCACAGCTTCCTATCTTGATATTTGAAGGATTATTACTATTTGGTTCTAATCCGGTAACATCTATTTTGACATTAAGATCCACAGGACTTATCATGTCCAGGGTTGCCTTTCCTTTTACATGGGAAGAATTTATTTTTTTTATATTTACATTAACCATTTCCGGTAATGGAATATCGATAAATATCTTCCACATAGTCGTATTATCAGGTCCTGGGGATGATGTCACCATATGTTTCACTTTATCTGCCAATTCTCTTCCAACATCTATGTCTTTTTGCAGATCCGTCTCGCCCTGATTATTGTATTCTTTCTGTGTAAAAGGATATTTGCTTCCGGATGGCTGTACAATGACGATGCCCTGCATTCCCGGATGGATTAAACAACTATATGAAAATACTCCGGGTTCAGTGAATTTCAGCGAATAGATACCCCCTGTTGACAGGATTCCTGAACTTACAAATCCTGTTCCATTATATTCCGAACTTCCGTTAGGGGCTAATGATTCTGGACTACCTGCCGGCGGTGGTGCCTGCCCGGACAAGAAACTTATAGTGTGGAAATTTCCTCCAATTTTCCATTTAATGGTATCTCCAACATTGATAATAATTATCCCGGGATAGAAAGCCATTCCCTGTATTGCCATGTCTTTAGTTTGCCCGCCTGCTATCACATTCCATGTCGTATTTTTTACCATCGCATCTGGCTTTCCAGATACCATACCTATGGCTGCAATGACTATTATTGTCGTAAAAAACAAAATAGCCGCCTTATTTTTACTCATACTAATCCCTCCCTGTTCTACTAAACCCTGATCATTTGTTGTTACAAATGCATTACTTGAGATACACTGCTGTATCTCACAATAGATACTGGTTTTTGCGCCTAATAAAACTATCTACTGATACTAATTTTTTTTATACTAATTATCACGGTATATGAAACTCAGGATTCGGTGAAATGTCTGACGTCGATGCTGTCCTTCCAGTGCGGAGTCCTTGACTAAAGTCAGTCGTGTTGTTCCAATCCGATAACACAATGAAAATTATATACTTTATACCAACCATGTATAACCTGTATGCCAGCGAATGATTCACAGCTCAAGATTCTTATTCGAACTTTTTCCAACTGCGGCGAGCCCGGTACCCTTGCGTATGTATTCCACCGCCTGACAGGCTTAATCCTGGCAGGTTACCTCTTCCTGCATCTATCGACCATCTCCCTTTCTACCGTATCCCCACAGGCATTCGATGCAAAACTGGGAACGTTTAACCAGCCTCTGTTTCTTGCCCTCGATGTTGCTCTACTTGCAGCTGCAACTTTTCATGTTTTCAACGGGCTTCGGATAATATTTTTCGATCTTGGGATAGGAATAAAAAAACAGAAACTGAGTTTTGTACTCGCTCTGGTATTGACCGGTATCATTGCGGTGCTGGCGGCTGAGCTTTTGATTCCGGTATTTTTCGGGAAGGGGTAATTTATGGGCAGAGGTTTTAGTACCATTCCCTGGCTGATGCAGCGCATAAGCGCCGGGATTCTTGTTGTTCTCCTTTTCATCCATTTCTGGGTAGGACATTATGCCAATTTGGGAGCATCCATAACCTTTGCAGGCGTGCAAATGCGGCTTCAAAATGCTATATTTGTAAGCGTAGATTCCATGCTTCTTATATTGGTGGTATTTCACGGTTTAAACGGCATCAGGAATATCGTTCTTGATTATCCATCAATTCTCCCTCACAACAGATCCCTCTCGCTTATCCTGCTAATCGTCGGAATAGCAACGGTCATTTTCGGTTTTTATTCGCTGTATCCTTTTATGGCAGGCAGGTAGTGATGGCGCCGATCTTCCATCCGGTGCTTGTGATAGGTGGCGGTCTTGCTGGACTGCGTGCTGCGCTTGAAGCTAAGAAATACTGCGATGTGGCTGTGCTGTCGATGGTATATCCCGTCAGGTCTCATTCATGCGCCGCCCAGGGCGGGATTAATGCATCGCTCGGGAACGCGCCTGAAGGTAAGGACGATACATGGGAGAAGCATGCCTATGACACGGTGAAAGGGTCTGATTTTCTTGCTGACCAGGATGCGGTGGAGATACTTACAAAGGAAGCTCGTGAGCGGGTATACGAGATGGAGCACTGGGGTACGCCGTTTTCCCGCACCGCCGAGGGCAAGATCGCACAGCGCCCTTTCGGAGGCGCAGAATTCCCAAGGACATGCTATGCCGAGGATACCACGGGTCATGCTCTTCTTCACACCATGAATGAGCGGGCGGTAAAAAATGATATCAAGGTGTACCCTGAACGTTTTGTTGTCTCGCTTGTTGTTCTGGATAAGAAGGTAGCAGGCGTAATAGCTCTGAACAGGCTGAGCGGTAAACTGGAGGCATACGCCGCTCATTCCGTCGTGCTTGCCACAGGAGGCGCGGGCAGGATATATGCCGAGACCACCAATTCCCTGATAATGAGCGGATACGGCATTTATCTTGCGTTCCGTGCCGGCGCGGCATTAAAAGACATGGAGTTCATGCAGTTCCATCCCACCTCGCTTTTTCAGATCAACATCCTGCTCACGGAAGGGTGCAGGGGCGAAGGCGGTTATCTCCTGAACAGCAAGGGTGAGAGGTTCATGGCATGGTGTGCACCAAAAGCTCTGGAACTTGCACCAAGAGACATTGTGGCAAGAGCTATTGCCACGGAAATCATGGAGGGAAGAGGCGCCAGTAATAAGTATGTGTATCTTGACCTTCGCCATCTTGGTGAAAAGAAGATCGATGAACGATTACCCGGTATCAGGAAGCTGTGCCAGAGTTTTATAGGATTGGACCCGGTTCGGGACCTCATCCCGGTTGAACCAGCACAGCATTATACAATGGGCGGGATAGACTGCAATGTGAACGGCGAGACAGAGATTGAAGGTCTGTATGCGGCTGGAGAATGTGCCTGCGTGAGCGTTCATGGAGCCAATCGTTTGGGTGGGAACTCGCTCCTTGAGACTTTGGTTTTTGGCAAACGCGTGGGTGAGTCCGCCGCTGCCTTTGCGGCGCGTGAACAGGAATTAAGCCAGAGCGCTCTGGATGCGATAGAACGGGAATATGAAAAAGTTGGTGAAAGGATAAAAGGCAGGGATGGGAAGGAAAAAATTGCAGCCATACGCAACGACCTCGGGAAGCTCATGACCAAAAAGGTGGGGATATTCAGAAGGGAAGACCTGCTGAAGGAAGCTCTGGATGAGATCAGTACGTTATCCGAGAGGTTCAGGCACGTACATGTAAGCAGCGGCACTGTGTACAACCTCGACCTGCTGCATGCTCTTGACCTCGATGCCATGCTTGCGCTCGCAGGGATAATAGCAAAAGGGGCATTCTTGCGAAAAGAGAGCAGGGGCTCTCATTTCAGAACGGATTATCCTGAACGCGACGATGCTCACTTTCTTAAGCATACAATAGCCCGCTCCACGCCTGATGGTGTTACAATCGAATACAAGGATGTCGCAATAACAAAGTTCAAACCTGAAAAGAGGGTGTATTGATGCCCACCAAACTCAACCTCAAGATATTCAGATTCGATCCCGAATACGAAAACCCCCATTACCAGACATATACCGTAGAGACACAACCTGGCATGACCGTCCTTGGGGCGCTTTTTGAGGTGCTTGATAATCAGGATGGGACGCTGGCATTCCGATATTCATGCAGGTGGGCGATATGCGGTTCCTGCGCCGTATCCCTCAACGGCAAATGCAGACTTGCCTGCGAGACGCAAATCTCGGATTACAGCGGCACCCTTACCATTGACCCACTGCCCGGGTTCGATGTAATTAAAGACCTTGTCGTCGACATTGAACCTTTTTTTGATAATTATCGGAAAATCAAACCGTATCTCATACCAAAAGACACACCTGATAAAGAGAATATCCAGACGCAGGAGGAGGTGAACCTGATGCAGCCTCATGTCAGATGCGTCCTGTGCGCGGTATGCGAGTCATCCTGCCCTGTATCATGGACGAGCAGGGAAAAGTACGTAGGGCCCATGGCGCTCACCAAGGTGTACAGGTTTAACCGCGACTCACGGGATTCTGGAGGAAAAGAGAGGCTTGAAATAATCGGGGACGAAACAGGCATCTGGCGCTGCAGGACGATATTCCGCTGCACTGAGTACTGCCCAAAGGATATACCCATTACGGATGCAATCGAGTTTTTGAAAAGGAAGTATTTTACACGGCGCTTTTGAGAAAAAAGAATATTACCTGTAGGACTTCAGTATCTCAATCCCTTTTGCCGGAAGCTCAAGAATGCTCCTGCTGAGGCAATCCTTATCATCGCATATCTTTTTACCTGCCATGGCATTCGTATGCTCTTTGTAGACCTCCTCTGCTGTCCTCTTAAAATCATCGTGATAATACGTGTTTATAACAAGCCCGCTCAAGTCCACATTCCCATCGAACGACGGCTCTTTTTCAAACAATGCCGGCACCGTGATGAGCTTTTTCCCATCTTCGAGCTCGGATAAAAATACGAAGATTGTCCTTCCCACAAAAACCCTTGCTGCGGCTGCTTTTATACGTCCTCTCAAACCTTTTCCGGAAACTTCGGTAATCAACAAACCGCAGTAGCCTACCCCTTTCCCGAGGAAATACCTGACATTGAGGGATAATTCCACATCCATCACAGGTATTTTAATCTCAGAGCGCTGTTTATCAACAACAAGCTCATCAAAACCATCCAGTATCATAAATTTACTTTATTCGCTCAAGCCTCATCCTGAACTCTTTCCTGTGCCTTTTTTCCTCATCGAGTATGTGCCTTAACACTCCGACCACTTCAGCATCGTCTATCATTTCAATATGCTTTTTATACCTCTCCACGGCTTCTGTCTCAAGCGCTATCTGCTTTTCTAACTGGCTTCTTAAGTCATCTCCACCGAAGTCAAGCTCTTTATGCTCCATACTCGGCTTCCCGCCGCGCCTCATGATAAGATCGGCAAGCCAGTTCATGTGCCTCATCTCATCGATGGATATGGCTTCTGTAACCCTGCTCGGGTCGCACTTTGGGATTACGAAGGCGTTCCTCACATAGATCATCGAAGCTTCCAGTTCCCTGACAAAGTCCTCGTTTAGTAAACGGAGTATTTCTTCAACTTCCAGATTCAGTCCTCCTCATGATTGATAGGAAGATTGGGCAGATTACTATTTATCTTTAATTGAAAATGTCACAAATCAACCTTCGTTAAATCTTCCTTCCTGATTTCAGCGCTCGCCCGGTATGCTGCGACGATCGCTCCGAGCAGTATCGGCGCGATGAAGAACCCTGCAATTCCCCCGACCAGCCCGCCTCCAAGGAATGCAATGATAATCAGCATAGGATGTATCTTCGAGCGGGACTGGATGATATACGGCCTGATTAATATCTCAGGCGGGATTATTAATACCAGTAATGATACTGCCAGGAAAATTAGCGCGCTCTGGCCTCCCTGTTCAAAATATCGGTATATCACAAGCGGCGCTATCACCATCCAGCCTGCCAGAAATGGAACGATGGCGGCAATAAGCATGAGGGCTGAGAGCGCAAGCACGTCTGCGAACCCAAATGCCCAGAAAACGATCAATGATAAAATCCCGACCGCAATCGCGCTGTAGATATTTCCAATGAATAATGCGGAAAGGATGCAGTCAAAGTGCTGCATGAATTTCCCTGAGAAGTCCTTTATTTCATCGGGAATTATATCGTTTATCTTATCGACAAGACGGCCGCCGTCAACCAGCAGGTAGAAACAGAGGACTACCGCGATCAGGATATTAATTATGAAAATCGCAGCGGCTTTTGCGATTGCGCCGACTGGAAGCCCTCTCAATATTGGCAGAAGATAGGATGAAAAATTCGATATGATATCAATGACCCTGCCACGGGCGAACTGCGGCAGGTTTAGTCTTTCCAGGCTGCTTAATAAAACCCCGACCACATAGTCCTGATTATTGATTGCCCAGAGAAGCGTATTGAAAATTTCAATAACACCCAATCCTGTGATCAGAAAAATCGGAAGAACAATGGCAGTTGTAGCAAGGTAAGGGGATAATTTCGGTACATGCCTGTCGAAAATGTTTTTCAGCGGTCGCGCAACGTACGCAAGCACCACGCCCATGATTATTCCATCCAGAAGAGGAAATATGATGTTTATGAACAGGGCAGCAACCAGAAATAGGCTGACCGCAACCACGATTTTCCATTTGTGTTTTATTAACACAGACATTCCGTCTGTTAATTGAGAGCTGGGCATTTGAATCAATAATGTTTTAGGGGAATATATATCTGGCTCATTATGAACAGCATGGTTTCGGTATTTTAATATACCATCCTCGCATGGTAAAGCCCGGGTGCAATTTCAACATGGTGGATGAAAAAGACAGTGTGAGAATGGTAAGCATAATTTCTCCACAGGACTTATAAGCATGAAAGCAATTTTGTTGATATTATTGGTGGTTGCCCTTGCTGTTTCTGGATGTGTAGATAAGCAAGTAACCCCACAAAATACATCAATTTCAACTCCGACACCCGCATCCACAACATCCACCGTACAACTAACACAGACATCCACACCTGCGCCGACAACCGCACAGCCCACATCCACACAGGCAGCGGTTGCTGTCGAGATTAAAGGTTTTGCATATAACCCTGCAACCATTACCGTCCCGAAAGGAACCACCGTGGTATGGACACAAAAAGATAGTGTTTCGCACTCGGTAACAATCGCATCAGGAAGCGGCTTTGATTCAGGTCTTCTCAGTCAGGGGCAGACCTTCAGCCATACGTTCAATGAGGCTGGAACATTCGATTATGGCTGTTCAATCCATCCCAGCATGAGTGGAAAAATCATCGTGAAATAAACTCAAAATTCCATCTGACTAAGGGTTTATCACATTTAATGCTCCTGTTACTTTTGCTACATTCTCCGGGGAAGGCATCCTGAGTGAAACGCCATTTATATGACCATCTACGTCTTCCTCGTACGTCAGTTCGTCATGAATTGTTACTGACCAGTCATCAAATACCCTGACATGAACCTGCCTCCACTTGGTATCTAAAATATATATTATTCGCATTGAAGTCATCTGTCCTTTATCCTCGAAAGAAAAATAGTCAGGTTGATAACCAATGCCAATAAGTTTAGACTCTATTGTATCAACATCGTCCAGTTGAGTTTTTCCAATATAATACGGCTCTCTTTCATGTTTAAAGAGACCCATTACGTATTTTTCCCACAATCTCCAGAACCTGAGCTTTATGTATATCATATTTTTTTACCCTTGTCAATTTTTTACTGGCTTTCCGCCTCACCCCAATATAAGATGAGATAAAAGCAAGTATATGTTTTTTGGTTCCAGAATAGATAAATATATTTAATCATTAATTAAGCATACTGGTTGTTAATGCATCCACGCAGTACATGGCGATGCTTGTACCCACCTGTCCATCTACTGTATCAACCAAAAGAGTTAATAGTACGTTCATCCACGTGTTCCTAAGATAGATATGGCTTTAAAAATCGCATGGGGAATCACAGGCTGCGGCGACCATCTCATGGAAAGTCTTGATATAATGAAAGAACTCGCAAGAGAGCATAATCTCGACGTGAGAGTATTTCTCTCCGAGGCAGGCGAGATGGTGGTAAAATGGTACAGGCTCTATGATGAGCTGAAAACCAGCTTCCCAAAGACCTTTAGTGAAAAATCACCAAACATTCCTTTTTTAGGAGGAGATCTGCAAACTGGCAAATACGATTTTCTTCTCATCATGCCCTCCACCTCCAACACAGTCGGGAAAATTGCTGCAGGCATATCCGACGCCCTGCTCTCCAATGCTGCTGCGCTGGCTATGAAGGCAAAAGTGCCTGTCTATATTTTCCCTGCCGACCAGGTAAGAGGCGACATCACCACGGATTTACCCGGCGGCAAGAAGCTCACGCTTACGATGCGGGATGTTGATATCGAGGCTGTGGATAAACTTCGGAAAATGGCAGGGATAACAGTGCTCGGGCATCCTGATGAGATAAGAAAGATTGTCAAAAGGCACATCGAAAGCAAGAAGTAGCTCAGGATTTTTTGTATTCAAAATAACTGCACACATCCCCTGTGCATCTGATAATTTTCCCCTTTACGGTATTTTTTATTATTTCAAGCTCGATTGCGCTCGGCTCCGCAATCCCAGGAACCGTGGCGCTGCCAGGAGAGAGCAGCAATACATCGGTTTTTTCAACGATCGGGTGATGGAAATGCCCGAATATCAGCACGTCCACACCCATCTCTTTTGCGAGGTAGCGCAGCCCGTCCATATGCTCTGATGTGAGCTGTCCTTTGTGGATTATACCAATTCTCACGCCTTCAACCTTGATGACCTTGCGCTCGGGAAGAATCCTCACAAGTTCAGGAACGTCGGTATCTCCATGTACAGCTGCTAGCTTTCCCATGCCTCGAAGTTCCTTATAACATTCAAGAGTTTCAAAATCCCCGGAATGGATGATGATATCCGAGCTTTTGATGATAGTTATAAGGTCTTGCGGAAGAAGCGCAAGCAGCGACTGCCCTTTCCTGATATGAGTATCAGATAAGACGATGAGTTTCATAATGATATCAGATTACGAAATCCGCGTTTATAATTTAATGCGGCTCCGTATCTCTTTTGATTTCAACCATTTATCAACAATATCTTCCAGCTTAACATCCACTTCCTCAATCCTGTACCTCACCCTGACAACAGGCTTATTAAGCTTCAGCAGCCCGCCGAGGTCGACGGGCGTACCTGCAATCACAGCATCGCAGTCCGCAGCATTTATGGTCATCTCCAGTTCTTTCATCTGGACAACGCTATAACCCATGGCAGGAAGCACAGCGCCAAGATGCGGAAAATCCCTGTATATTTTTGAAATCGAGCCGACAGCATGAGGGCGGGGGTCGATAATTTCTTTAGCCCCGTATTTACTTGCAGCGATTATCCCTGCCCCGAAAGCCATCCCACCGTGCGTTAGAGTGGGTCCATCTTCCACCACTAAAACACGTTTCCCTTTTATCAGGAGAGGTTTATCGGCAGTTATAACCGAATTAGCTTTTATGATTATAGCCTTATTATTTATTGATCTGACGTTCTTAATGACCAGCTCCACATCCTCTTCTCTGGCTGAATCCACCTTGTTTACAATAACCACATCAGCAAGGCGCACGTTCACCTCCCCGGGATAATACGTCAGCTCATGCCCAGCCCTGTGCGGGTCTGCCACTACAATATGGAGGTCAGGCTTGTAGAAAGGGAGGTCGTTGTTCCCGCCGTCCCAGATAATAATATCGGCTTCCTTTTCCACCCTGCTCAGGATTTTCTTAAAATCAACACCGCTATAAACCACGGTTCCGCAGCAGATATAAGGCTCGTATTCTTCCCTCTCTTCGATGGTGCACTCATTGCTAATGCAATCTTCCATCGAAGCAAACCTCTGGCATTCCTGCTTCCTTAAATCCCCATACGGCATGGGATGGCGTATCACCACTATTTTCCATCCCTTTGCTTTCAATATGTCCACAAGTTTTTGCGAGGTCGGGCTTTTCCCTGAGCCGGTTCTCACAGCGCATACGGAAATAACCGGCTTATTTGACACCAGCATGGTGCTCCCCGTCCCCATGAGCCTGAAATCAGCGCCTGCCGCCAGAACAAGCGAGGCTTTGTGCATAACTGTCTCGTGTGACAGGTCTGAATAAGCCAGAACCACCTGGTCGACGCCGTATTTTTTTATGAGTTCTGTTAATTCCTCTTCCGGGTATATCGGTATGCCTCCCTCGTACAGCGAACCCGCCAGCTCCCTGGGATAGACGCGCCCTGCGATTCCAGGAATCTGTGCAGCCGTGAAGGCCACCACCTCGTAATCCCTGTTATCCCTGAAAAATACATTGAAGTTGTGGAAATCCCGACCTGCCGCACCCATTATTAAAACTCTTGTCTTCATGAACTAACCTCGCAGGTAATGATTAGCTCTGTTATCATTTAATTGTATGCTCAATCCTCATCAACAAACTCTTTTCCAGGTTCTTCCACGAGCATGCCCTGGATAATGACAGCATACGCAGGGCGCGCTATGAATACACCGATAAGCACGCCTATTATGGTGATTTCAGCAAAACCCCGCAGCGCACTGGAATCCATAGCCAGTATGAGGGGCAACATCGCCACAAGTACCGTGGCTGCGGCAGCAAAAATAATTGCGAACGCCTTCGCGATGCGTGATAGGTATACCTTCCCAGGCGGCATGGCACCGCCGGCGAGCACCTCATCCGTTATGATTATTAGATGGTCCACGCCTGTGCCTATAACCGCAATTATGCCTGCGATGGTCGCAAGGTCAAGCTGCAGTCCAATAAAAGGAAGCGAGGCAAATCCCAGTATGATGATGATCTCGCTGAAGGAGGTCGCAAGCATCGGGACGATGATATTGGGCTGCTTATATCGCAATGCCACAACGAACGCAACCAGTATCAGGGCAATTATTCCAGCAATTGCTACCTGTTCCTTAAATCTCTGCCCAAGCGGTGCAGGGACTGTGCCCGAACCTGCCTCATTCACATTGACGGGCAGCGCTCCGGCTCTCAGGTGAAGCTGGAGTTCTTTTGCTTTTGTCTGTCCGGTATCCCCTGTGCCTGTAGTTGCGATCATGTTTTTCACAGGCACGCTCTGTATGTTCCTTGCAAGATCTGCAGCAAGAGGTGCATTAAATACAAGGTTATTATCAAGGTACATGCTCAGGTAATGAGCATTCGGGTTGGCTACTGCCCCATATTTTATCGCTGCATCCCGAAGCGCCGCCGCACCGGCATCACTGAGCTCAAAAGACACGCCCCATGCTGTTCCGCTTTCTTGCTGCGGTACTCCCACGCCTACGATCTGGTCGCCGTAAAGGACATGTTCTGTCACGTTACCGCTGACCTGTATCCTGATTTCGAATTTCCCAGGCGTAAGGGCAAGATTTCTTGCTTCTTCTATCGATACGCCGGGCAGGTCGATGAGCAGGTAATTATCGCCGATTGGCGTAATAGTAATTTGTTTAAGGGATATCGGGTTAAGCTTCTCAGCCAGTCTCTTTGCGGTCTCATCCCTTGTTGCCGGGGTCACGCCGAGCTTGAAAGGCGGGATGACCTTTCCACCAACAAGCGTTAAATTAGCATTTAATGAATCCTGGGTTACAGCTGTTCTTATTTCATAAGTCAGGGGTCTGCCCGGACTGGTTGGGATTTCTTGTACGTCTGCATTCAGACTGTCCTTCAGATACTGCTGGATTAGAACGTTCTTGGTTGTTTGCAGCGTCACCATGGTACCGCCGCCGGGTGCGCTTGATACGTTGGATATGCCAAATCCAAATGAATCAATGGTTTTTTTTGTGGTGTCCTTTGATGTGGTAAAGGTGACAGAACCAGCAAATACGCTATCGATTTTTATTGACGTGTCATTAAGAAGTCTTCCAAATTCAGCCTGGATTATTTTTCCCTCATCTGCGTCAACCTGTGCAACGGCTCCCTGCAGTTGCACCTGCAGCCATGAACCGCCATCCAGGTCGATACCGTAATTTAAATGAAATGTTGCTATGGAGGCAATAGAGCCCAGAATTACCAGTATGAGCAGTACAACGCGAAAGTTTTTATAAAAAGGTGCTTCATCGGTCATGCTCTCTGCCTCTTCTTTTTTGGTTTCTCGATTCGCTTTTCAACTCGCTGGATTTTCCCTGCATACCATCTCAAAATCCCGGCATTTGTCATCCATGTGTTTATAATATCTGCAATCAAGCCGAAAATGAGGACTGCAGAGATATCCCTTATTATATCAATGCGTGTGAATGATATTACAAGACCTGATGATACAAAGAACATGGCAATAAGAGCTGCGAGCGCAGTTGATGTCATGGTCAGTCCTGTTATCATGGCATCCTTTAACTTATCGTTTAGCTCGCCCTTGCGTTTGAGGAGGCGTGTGGTCAGGAGTATGTCCGTATCCACGGAATAACCGATAAGCATCAGGAGAGCCGCAACAGTTCCAAGGGACAGGAATATACCGAATACATCCGTCATTGCGGCTGCGAAGGTGATATCGGCAAACGCTGAAATCACTACTGCAATGGAGGGGACAAACGTTCTGTAGATTATGAAAATCACGACTGCCATGAATATGAACGCAATAATTATGGCTCGAACTGTCTGGTACTGCAGCGATTGGCTGAATTGTGCTCCCATATCATTTATTTGAACAGTATCCGGGTTGGTAGTTTCAGATTTGACTTTTTTGATGAGATCATCTTTTAACGTTGGATCCATCGGACTGAATTCCATTATTTTACGGTTTCCGGCGCTGTATTCTCTTACCTCGACCCCAGGATATGCGGAATACTCCTCTTTTAACTGGTCAGGGGTTTTTGGGCTGTCGAAAATTATCGCCGTTCCGCCTTTGAATTCCATTCCCAGTTCCACAGGTGAACCGGTTTTATAGTATGTATAAGCCAGAATGGAGAGTGATAATATAAGCAGTATTGAAGGAATTATGAGCATCTGTTTTAAAGTGACGTTTTTAACGTATGCTTCTATGGTTTTTTCATTGATTAATTCCATCTATAATCTCCTCTCAAAGAACTCGCTTAGATTATAACACAACGTATTTACCTTTTGCTATTTGGCGGGATGGCTGGTGAATCAGTTCGGTTTTATTTAAAAGCGCAAATCCAACAGACAGCATCTACGTAGCAAACCTTACTTGGCATTCTTTTTACCGCGCTTTGGAGTGCCGTACAGGTAATGGTTGTGTTCTACAGCAAGGTCGGATACTCCTGTTTCAACGGCTAAGAAGGCTAAGTCAAATGACGGGTCTTTTTCGGCAGGCTCCAACTCTTTTATTATAAGTTCCACTTCCTGACCGGGTTTTAAATCCAGTGGTTGTTTTAGGTGGAAGGTTTTTCCTTTGTAAATTGCGTGAACGGTTTGCATTGTGGTTTCCTCGTTGGTATCCGTTTTAATAGATACTATATCTGAATGTGTTATATAATATTTCCTGCCAAAAGTACCATAAACTCATCGAAGAAATTTACTCCCCCGCGCCGCCCTTATCCCTTCTTTCAACTCCCTCGCCAGCGCCTCAAGCCTCTCCGCAGCGTTATTGCCGCTCGCAATAATATCCACGAACGCTGAGCCCACAATCACCCCGTCAGCGCCGGCACGCATGATTTCGGCAGCTTGCTTGCCGTTTGAGATCCCAAATCCCACAGCCTTCGGCGTCGTGGTCTTCACCCTTTTAATCAACTCGCGCGTCGAGCCCGCAACATCAGCCCGCGCCCCTGTGACGCCGAGGCGCGCCACAAGATAGATAAAACCCGTCCCCTGCGCCAGAATCCGCTTCATCCTGGATTCCGTGGTCGTTGGAGCAACGAGGAAAATGAGATCAACACCGTGTTTCTTGCAGAAAGCCGCAAGCTCCCCCGATTCCTCTGCGGGAAGGTCGGGGACTATTATGCTAGATATACCCGAAGATACGCAGTCTTTTACGAATTTCTCAAGCCCTCTTCTGAATATGAGGTTATAGTAGGTCATCACCACAAGAGGTGTGTTTACGGAAAGTGAGCCGGCGGTCTCAAAATAAATATCAGGCGTCATCCCGCCGTTGAGCGCCCGCTCAAGCCCTGCCTGGATGGTGGGACCGTCAGCCACAGGGTCTGAGAAAGGAAGCCCAAGTTCCACAATATCGGCGCCGCCTCTTACAAGTGCCTCTACGTACTCTTTTGTTTTCTCTGGAGTCGGGTCTCCTGCGCAGATATAAGCGATCAAAGCCCCTTCTTTTTTCTTTTTCAATTCCCCGAATTTTTCACCAATCTTCATTGCTTAACACCCAGCACGGTCTCCAGGTCCTTGTCGCCTCTGCCTGAAATGTTTATCACCACAACGTCTCCCAGTTCTCCCGATGCTGCCGCCTTTTTCACATACGCTATCGCATGCGAGGACTCAAGGGCAGGTATTATGCCTTCAAGCCTGCACAGGTCGTGGAATGCCCCAAGTGCCTCGCTATCCATTGAATTTCTGGGTTTAATCCTTCCGATCTCCGCAAGGTAGGCAAGCTCTGGACCAACGCCCGCATAATCCAGCCCGGCTGCTATCGAGCTTGACTCCAGTATCTGCCCATACTTATTCTGAAGCACTTTGGTGCGCATGCCGTGGAGTATCCCTTCTTCGCCTGCGCACAGGGATGCTGAATGCAGCGCCTCCTTATCCGTGGTCTTCATTCCGCTTCCCCCTGCCTCGACTGCAAAAAGCAAAACGTCATCCTCTATGAAAGGGTAAAAAATTCCCATGGCATTGCTGCCTCCGCCCGTACATGCCACGATGGAATCCGGGAATCTTCCTTCCTTCTCCATTATCTGCGTGCGCACCTCTTTTCCTATGACGCTCTGGAAGTTGCGCACGATGGTTGGAAAAGGATGCGGACCCACGACAGAACCTATCATGTAATGCGTGGTCTCGACATTGGCGACCCAGTCACGCATTGCCTCGTTGATGGCGTCTTTCAAGGTCTTCGAGCCGCTTTTCACAGGTATTACTTTTGTGCCCATCAATTCCATCCTGTAAACGTTCATTCGCTGGCGCTGCGTATCCTTGGCGCCCATGTAAACCTCGGTTTTTATGCCGAAGGTTGCACCAGCCATTGCGCATGCGGTTCCATGCTGACCCGCACCAGTCTCAGCGATAATCCTTTTTTTCCCCATATATCTGGCAAGGAGCGCCTGCCCGAGCGTGTTGTTCAGTTTATGGGCTCCGCCGTGGATAAGGTCCTCGCGCTTTAAATAAATCTTGACACCGTACTCTTTGCTCAGTCGTCTGGCGTAATATAACGGCGAGGGGCGCCCTGCGAAATCCCTGAGATAATAATTCAATTCCTCATTGAAAACAGGGTCGTCCCTGTATTTTTCATATTGTTCCGCCAGCTCTTCAAGGGCTGGCATCAGTACTTCGGGCACGAACTGCCCGCCGTATCTGCCGAATTTTGCTGATTTGAGTTCCTGTTTCATAGTTTTATTCCCGACAGGTGGACATCTGCGTTCATCTGTGTTTATCTGCGGTTTTTATTTTTTCATCTGGACTGTTCAATGCGTGTACTAACTCGTATGTTTTATCGTAAATATTTCCCTGCATGATGGATGTTCCGATGAGAACAGCATCCACCCCTGCGTCTATCATTCGGACCGCTTCTTCAGGGGTGGATATTCCGCTTTCGCTGATAATTATCCTGTCGCTGATGAGCGGCGCCAGTTTTTCCGTAGTTGTTATGTCCACCTCTAATGTGTCCAGATCGCGGTTGTTTATCCCGATGATGCCGGTGTGCGTGGAAAGGGCACTTTCCACTTCCTTCTTGTTATGAACTTCTACCAGAGGCTCACGGCCGCAGGACATGGACTCGTCCACGAAGTCATTCAATTTATCACCAAGGATCCCTGCGATGAGCAGTATCAGATCGCTATCTGCTTCACAAATCTGTGCTTTATCGATGATGAAGTCTTTTCGCAGCACAGGAACGCTTACAGCCTGCCGCACCGAGACCAGGTTTTCGATGCTTCCCTTAAAAAATTGCGGTTCTGTGAGCACGGAAATAGCGGAAGCACCGCCAGCTTCCATTTCTCTTGCGATTTGCGCCGCATCCTTTGGGGTTACGTTTCTGATAAATTGTGCAGGCGAGGAGGGTTTTACCTCTGCGATCACAGGAATCAGGTTTTGTTGTTTTCTGGCTTTTATGATGTCGTGGAAATTCCTCGAGGCTATAACCTTTTTTTCCTCATTTCTAAGAGGCAGAATCCTCTTTCTTGTTAATCTGAGTATTTCATTGATTGTCGGGTGCATAAATTATCTTACTGTACATTTTAGTACTCTGATGTACAATTATGTTCATTGAATATAAATTTTGCGGTTACTGCAATGTCTTCAGAAGTGTGTTGAAATGGGTGAGCCTTGTTTCCCACCTTGTATCGTTCTTGATTTCATTATGGCACTTAAAACACGATTCGAAGGAGTCTAAATGGCAGCTGATGCAATCCACATTTCTTGGACGGTGTATTACTATAAGATTGTCATTACTCGGTTTTAGCGGGTCTGGAAAATCATGACACTCTGCACATACTATGGTACCATTTCTAAATTCAGGAACCTTCGGGCTTGTAGGTCCATGGCATCGCTCGCATGTAACATTTTTGTTGATAGGATGGATATTGTGGTCGATTTTATGGCACTTAAGGCAATAGGCGCCCCCATCCACATGCTGTTTTACCTCGTATGCCTGTGGAATGTATTTCTTTCCTGAAAGATGGCAGCCTTCGCATATATTCTGTCCAGCCGAGATCAGAGCGGTGAAATTCGAGGTTTGTATATCTTTTGTCTGCGTTCCAGCTGAAGATGATTCAACTTTTGATTCTTCGAGGGAAGATCTATTAGGCGAATAAATAGAGAAAAATATGCCGATTACAAGCCCGATTACCACTAAAACAATTAAATAAATAACCGTTTCAGCTTTCATTCCTTCACATACAGCATGCCTTTTCCATTTACTATTACGTCGCCCACGTATTTCCTGTACATAACTCCGTCCAAAGCTTCCGTTCCTTCAAGCTTGAACACAGGCATCATTTCCTCCACCCTGCCGGCAATTATTGTGCCTTTTGCCATCTCGCTTCCCGGTCGGGAGGTGCTGCCCTCGATTACGATTTTTCCCCCGTTGTTGCTCAATCCCGGGAGTATTCCTGCATTACCTTTCACAACAATTTCACCCCCGCACATATGTTCCCCAAGAAAGTCAAGGGCATTTCCTGAAACCGTGATTTTGCCTCCGCGCATACCGCACGTCTCGCCCCGGTATCCTGCTCCGAGGTAGTAGCCTGCATTTCCTTCGATTATGATTTCCCCGCCTTTCATCTCCCTGCCAGCCCATGAGTCTGCATTTCCCGCCACTGATATTTTACCGCCGCTCATCTTCGAGCCAAGATGCATATCAACATTGCCTTTGATCGTGACGAGACCCGCTGTCATACCTTCTCCGATTCTTTTGACGCGCGAGAAGTCACCTTCCATAATTATTTTTGTATCTGCTGCCGCTCCTGTTCCATTCACATTAACCGAGAACAGCTCTCCGAGCGTGGTTTTATGATTTCCCATCCAGGCTTCCAGGGATTGTATCTCTTTTTCCGTCCTGCCTGCGAACTTGTCAGGAGAAATGTTCTCAGCCTCGACTGAAATCTTAAATTCCGCCTTCGGCTTTAAAAAAACTTCCTGCATTCACTCCACCTCCGCCATCACAGGGGCGACACCAGCCCTGACCACTCTCGGATGCGTGACATATGCATCCTGTACCATATAATTTGCAAGTTGTATGGAGTAGTAATTTCGGAATTTCATTTCCATATCCTTCATAACTTCATTCATGTACTGCTCAGGCACAGAGGCATTTACCCAGAAAGTCCTGCCCATGGGTGTAGCCACAACCTGCCCATCTTTCACCACAACCTCACCGCCCTTGAGCGTATAGGCTGCTGATGAGAAAGCGCTCTTTATCCTTGCGTGCTCCACTGACGGGTCTATCTGGTCGGGTAAAATGTCGTATATGGAAACATCTGCGTCCGCGCCAACTCCGAGATGCCCTTTTGATTCAAGAAGCCCGAGCACTTTTGCCGGACCTCCCCTTGTCATTATCGCTATGTCGTTGAAGTCAAGCTCCCGCGTAATCCCGGGTATTTTTGTCCTTTTATGAACCGCCTCGTGAAGGGTCTTTATTTCTTCCTGCCGTTTCTTATTGCTCATGAGAAGGGCTATGACCTCGGGATAGTTCACGAATGGTCCGCCGTTTGGATGGTCAGTGGTTAATAAGACCTTATACGGGTCTTTCGTGAGCAGCGCAAGTTCAAGCCCTATCGCCCACATGATGGCATGAATGGAGATTTGCCTGGCATAAAAGATGGGAACAACACCCGAGGCGTCCTCAAGCTCTACATCGCCGTTGCCCCACTTGGCATGCAGCAATTTTGCATTGGCATACTGCACAGGACCGTCGGCAGTCATGGTCGTTGCGCTGCCGAAGATAAGCTGACCCATATCGGTTGTCACGTTCTCACTGTTATTGAGGTAATTCGCAATCTCATCTGCTTTGGATTCAAAGTCGCCCCAATTCGTTCCGCCCCATGCATTGAATGTGAGATGCGTGACGTGCAGCACCTGCCTTTCCTTGCTGGGCTTGACCTGCTTCGCCAGTTCCATGCTCGCAAGCGTGGTCTTATAATTGCCCGGCTTTCCCAGATTGTTGCAGTGAAGGTGCACGGAATGCGGCAGCCCCAGCATCTCGTTGGCTTTCATCAACGACACGATTATCTGTGCTGGCGTGACGTCAAAATTCGGGACTACATCATCAAGGCTTGTGACGTTCTTTCCAAAGCCCCACATCTCTCCTCCGCCTGGATTCACAACCTTTACACCGAAGCCTCTGGAGGCAAGCAGTCCCCATGCCACATATGCTGCAAGTTTGTCAAGGTTCTTCTCGCGAACGTAATCCATTGTAGGCCAGTTGCTCCCGAACAGCGTGAGCGCGCCTTTGTCTATTATGGGGATCTCCTCCAGCTCCTCATGGGTATGGCGCGCCTTCATGATTGCCTGCGCAGCCTCGAAAACCGTGGTATAGCCCATCTGAGCATAGCGGTATCCCATGGCATAGACATTCGGAACTGTATATCCCGAATATACCCTGGTTACTTTTGTTCTGGGTTTTAATCCTATTCGTGAATCCTCGGGGCGCATCAGCCTGCCCAGATTCACTTTTGCGCCTGCTATATGAGAGTGGGCATCAACACCCCCGGGCATGACAAGCCTTCCGCCCGCATCGATTACTGAAGCACTGCTGCTCACTTTTTCCACGATTTTCCCGTCTTTAATTGAGATATCGGTCTTGTCGCCTGCAATACCATTAATCGGGTCGTAAACAGCACCGTTCTTTATTAGAAGTTCCATGTCACTCACCCCGCAGCTCTCTTACACGCTGGGTTATTCTTTCCAGCACCTCTTCATCTGTCATATGCGTTGGTTCTATCATCTTTCGAAGGCGCAAGGAAACGCCGTCCATCCTGTACGCTGTTCCTTCCACTTCAATACCGCAGATGGCTGTGGGTATAACCACATTGGCTATCTCTGTTGTGGCGCTCCAGTGGGGGTCGATCTGAACTAAAGGTACCTTTGCAAGCTGGCGCACCGAATTTGCAGGGAAATGCGCAGCAGCGTCGGCAGCTATAATCATCGCGGCATCCACTTCATTCCTGTAAAGCACGTCATTGGCTGCTGTCTCGCCTGGATTATAATAGGGTATCCCGCGCGAAAAATCCACTGCCGTTGTGAAACCCGTTTCCCATGTGCACACCTGGTTGAAACCCGTCACGTTGTAGTGCCCGCGCATGGGCATGATTACATATTTTGTAAACGAGTTCAATTCAAAGGTCAGCGAAACGGCATTGTCGATGTTCTTATACCTGGATTTGCTCTGGGTGAGTCCCATGCCGAAAAATATCGCACCGAAATTGGCTGTCTTTAATGTCTCCACAACCTTTACAAGTGAAGCCTTCGAAACGCCGCCCACAGTCTCAGGCACGACATCAGCATGTCCTGAAAGTATGGCGCGCAGCGCCGATAGAACCAGATAATCACTGCCCTGCTGTACTTCCACATATTCATCAGCCATTTTTGCAGTGTCGGTCTTCCGTACATCCACTACGATAATCTTGCGTCCCTTTCTTCCCTTTTCCGAAAAAAATCCCCGTGCAAAAGTCGAATAACGTCCCATGTGCCTTGGATGTGCCTGCACAGGATTGCAGCCCCAGAACACGATAACATCAGCGCGGTTCTTTATCTGTCCCAGTGTGGCAGACGGGGCGCCCTTTTCATGGGTCGCAAGCCCTGTTGGACCGTGGCATACAGATGCTGTATTGTCTACTATCGCACCAAGTTCTTCGGCTAAAAGGAGGCCTTTTTTATGGACTTCGCATGATGCAGAAGCCCAGCCGTACAGAAGAGGTCTCTTTGATTTGGCAAGTATCCCTGCCGCTTCGTTGATGGCTTCATCATAGGATACTTCCCTGAAATTCGCATTTTTATCTGCTCTGGTCATGGGTTCTTTTATGGTGTGGTGCGTCTCTATGTTTGTCCCGCCAAGCCTGCAGTGCCCCAGTATTTTTGCAGAGCCCAGCATGCAGGCATGTTTTGCTTCAATTATCTTGTTATCCTCTACAACCACTGTGATGTCATCGCACAGACAGCCGCAAAAAGGGCAGAGCGCGTCGGTTATTACTTTCATTACTTATACCTCGCCATCAGTTCTTTCAATAACAGTACTTTATCCTCCGTAGCTTCGATTTCAGCAGGGATTCCTTTGAATCCTGGCATCCCGCAGCCTTTGGTGTCGGGGTCGACAACAGCATTTGCCCATGGGCCCATCGGGATGAATGCGATGCTGTCCGGATTGGCGTCGTTCTCTTTTAACTTCACAATCACTTCCCCGTATTCCGTTTTAACCCTCACATACTTTGGTTTACCCAAGAGCTCTATATCCTTTGAATTCAATTCACAGGAAGCGGTTGCTTCCATATAATCAGAAGAGGTCTTGTTTTCAAGATTTACTCCCTGGCTGATTGTTCTTCCTGTTATCAAGGTTACTTTTAATGTCATGGTCTCTTCTTTTTACTTCCATGTTTAAAAAGTATGTGATTTTGTTCGATTCACAAAACCGGAAAAACGTAAAAACTAAAACGAGCCAGGTTAAACCTGGGCTTCGGCTGCCTGCAGAACCTGCTCAGGCTCAGCCCAGGGCTCAAGCATCAGGTCTATCTCAGGCAATATGTCCACATAGTTAACCAGTTCGTGGTATATTTCATGCCTTGGGCTTACGATAATCACATGGGCAGGCGGATGGATTTTCCTAAGCCTCCCGATTGCAATGCTTGCCTGATCCTCAAGCGGCACTATGGCCGCAGCCGAACAGCTTGCCCTGAGCGGGCTTTTCATTATGTGTACGAGAATATTATCTGCAAAAGTGGGTTCCAGTTTTCTTGCACTATCTGCAAAAGTCATATGTCCGTATCTCACCAGATCGCAGAGAGCTATTTTAACTTTTGATACGTCATCAGCTCTCACCACAGCCATTGAATTCATAGTTTCCCCCTGTTTTTTAGCACTATCCATTTTTAAATTAAAAAGTAGTAACACCAATATATATAGTGGTGCTAATTTAGTACTACTTAATTAGTACTGGAGTGCTCGAATAACCTATCGTACTGTTTATATCATGCCTGCATCGTATAGTTGCTGATGAAAAAGGACTACCTGCACTACTTTCCGAAGAGCTCATACTATCCAAACCAACTGGAAGCGATGGATGCCATACACGAGGCTTTAATAAAGAAACAGGTCGCATTGTTTGAAGGAGCGTGCGGTACAGGGAAGACGCTGAGCGCGCTTACACCAGCCCTTCATATTGCGAAAACAGAGAAAAAGACCGTGGTTATCGCCACCAACGTCCACCAGCAGATGGCTCAGTTCATAGAAGAGGCAAGGGAAATAAAAAAACAAACCGATATTAAAGTGATAGTGCTCAAAGGTAAAATGCTGATGTGCCCGAAGCCGAATATGGATTACGACACATGCAGTTTGCTTCGGGATAATACGTATAAACTGATCGAGCAGGAGAAAGACTTCGGGCAATTGAAAACCGAAATAAAATCCGTCAAGGACAAACTGAAGCGAGTCAAAGATTCGGGGTTAATCGAACTTCAAAGGGAACTCAGTATTGAGTTCGATAAAGAAGAGCGGCATCTCCATGAGCAGAGGAAAAATTCATGCGATATGCTGCTTGAACTGCTAAAGGGCGACAATGAAGAGTTCCGTACATGGCTTTTTTCCGGTGTGCGCACTCCGGAAGAAGTCGCTGAGTGGGCATTATCACATAAAGCTTGCGGGTACGAATTACTTAAAAGGTTTATGAAAGAAGCCGACCTTTTGATATGCAATTATCATCATTTTCTTGATGAGGATATCCGCACCAATGTGCTGGGGTGGATGGATAAAAGCCTGGCGGATATTATTGCAATTTTTGATGAAGCCCATAATATTGAATCCGCAGCGCGCTCTCATTCGTCCATGAAACTTTCAGAACTTACCATAAACAGGGCGCTCGATGAGGTTGAAGCGAACAGGGACACTCTCCCCTCGCAGGAAGTTGAAACGTTTTTGCGCGTCTTTCTTGATACCCTGAAATCGACATATAACTACATCCTCGATAAGAAATTCGGTGAACGGGAAAGGATTGGCAAGGAGTGGCACGACCTTCGAATATCAGACCCAGAAGAAAGGATGGATATGTTCAGGGCTCGACTTCTGCGGGCATTGGACGGAGCAGGGATTAAGAAAACCGAGGAGACAATAGAACATATACGGAGTTTCGGGGCGACTATTGATGCGTTTTACGAGAAGCAATTCATGGAAGGAAAAAGCCCCGTCAAAAAAATATCCAGCAGCCTTGCTACAGCAGGTTTCCTTTCGAATTACTTTAAATTTTCAAACGATATGGGATATTACCCTGTTCTGGGTGTGCGGCGCCTGAACAATGAAATTTACGGACGGCTTGAATTATTCACCTGCATCCCAAAAAACGTAACTGCGCCGCTATTTAATTCTCTCCATGCAGCAGTATTAATGTCAGCCACGCTTGCGCCGTTTGCGACCATCAAGACCACTCTTGGCATAGCGCGCGAAACCAGTGAACTGGCGTTTGGTCTGTGCTTTCCAAGAGAAAGACGACAGACCATTGCAGTCTCGGTTCCGCCTCTTTTTGCCAAGGACAGGGATATGCCACAGACAAAGGAGCTTGTCACCAAAGTTCTGGGCGATATAATTGAGCAGTCGGATGGCAATGTGCTCATATTTTTTCCGAGCTTCAATGAGGCTCTGCTGTACAAAAGCAGGCTTAAATGCAGTGTTCCCGTTTTCCTCGACGAGGTTGGCGTTTCGGCGCAGACCATCAGGGATGAGTTCTTCAGGATAGGGGAAAATGGCAAAAAGGCTGTGCTCATATCATATATGTGGGGAACCCTCACCGAAGGTGTGGACTATAAGAATGGAAGGGGGAGAACCGTGGTTATCGTGGGCGTGGGATATCCGGCTTTGAGCGATAGGACGAGGGCAATCGAGGCTGCGTACGAGGCAGAGTTCGGGCACGGCTGGGATTATGCGATTGAGATCCCCACAATTAGAAAAGTACGGCAGGCGCTCGGCAGGGTGGTGCGTTCACCTCAGGACTTTGGTGTCAGAGTGCTGCTTGACGGGCGATACACCTCTTCATCGGCTAAGAAACTGGGGAAATATTCCGTATTCAATATCTTTCCGGAAACAGAACGGGAAGAGATAATCGATGTCAAGCCCGAAAACGTGAAGTATTCTCTTATGAATTTTTTTAATGATATCAAGAAAAATAATGCAAAAAATTAATAATTAAGATAGAAAAATAAGAAAAATAATTGTTTAGGCTTCTACTTTCTCGGCGATTGCGAATTTCCGCATTACTTTGTTTACCTTGATCTTGACCTTATCGCCTACTTTTGTTGCAGGCACAAAGATAACAAAGCCCTCTATCCTGGCGATACCGTCGCCTTCTTTTGCTAGGTCGTCTATCGATACATCATACGTTTCCCCGGCTTTTACCGGAGCAATTCTTTCCTGAAATTCTTTCACTATTACACATCCTTAACGTTCGATTATCATCTGTCGGGGCAAACATAACTGCAGAAATAGTCAAACCTTTACTGCTGTAAATGCCGCTTAAAACAGCTTTAATCTTGTTTGATAATTATCCTTACGATATATAAAACTTTGCTAAAATTAAATAAAATCAGATGCGATATGCGTACTCTTTATATAAATCCGATTCCGTAGAGTAATCGATGCCAAGAACCCGCCTCCGGGATTTTATAATTACACACGATGACTGGATATTTGCAGTGGCAGACTACTGCCATGAAAAGGGAGTACGCTCGATTCTCAGGTACGTGCCTGATGCCATGGGTGAAAGGGGGAAACATAAAAAATACCGCAAACTGGATTTTGATGCTGCATTTGAGTTTATGAAAGCAGCGCGCCCTGAATGGGTGAGCGACGTCCATATAGTTCCGTGGGATTGTGTCAGGCAGGTACTTGCGCCCAGCAGTGGGCTGGCGCTGGTGGCAGCGGAAAACAGCAAAGTCAGGGCTATTGTGAGCACACTTAGCTCTATCCCGCCTGATAAAATGGGAGTTACGGGGTCGCTTCTTGCAGGTCTGGAAAACGAGTCGTCGGACATTGATTTCATTGTGTATGGACGTTCATGGTTCAAAGCCAGGGATATTATTGCGCGTGCAAAGAAGGAAAAAAATCCCATAGCAGAGATAAGCGACCAGATGTGGCATGAAATCTATAAGAAACGCAAGCCTGAGCTATCTTTCGATGAATTCCTGACTCATGAAAAGAGGAAGGGGAACAGGGGCATGGTGGGAGAAACATATTTTGACCTCCTGTACGTGCGGGACTGGGAGGAGATTGCCCCATGTCTTCGTGGAGTTGATGCCGGCGCCCGGACAATCGAGGCAGTTGTGACAAACGCGGATTTTTCATTCGACAGCCCAGCAATTTATAAAATCCGGCATCCTGATATAAGCTACGTGCTTTCCTATACCCATACTTACGTGGGGTCGCGGCCGCTCCGGGCGCCGCCGAAGCCGCGGCGCCGGCGAAGAAAAAGTAGCCGGACGCCGAAACAGCCGCCGGTACTCATACTAGGACGGCGGCGGACTCCGGCTCGCGAATTCGCGGGCCGCGTCGCGCTGCAATCATCGCGAAACAGAAATCCAAATTGTGAAACAAAAAATACAGGATGATTTGAAGGCCGCGATGAAAAGCGGCGACAAGCTGCGCACGATGACGCTGCGCGGAGTGATGACGGAGATTTCGAGGCTCGAAAAAGCCGAGAAGCGGGCGCCCAACACCGAAGCGACCACGGACGAGATTCTGCAAATCTTCAAACGCGAACGGGCCAAGCGCGAAGAGTCGCTGGAGTTCGCGCGCAAGGCGGCGCGCGTCGATTTGATCGAGCAGAATGAGATCGAAGCGAGGATTCTCGAGTCGTATTTGCCCGCGACGGCATCGCCCGATCAAGTGCGTGCCGAAATTGCGGCGGCGATGGCGGGTGGCGCGTCTCAGATGGGCGCTATCATGAAGGCCCTGCGCGAAAAGTTCGGCGCCAGCCTGGACGGCAAGACAGCCAGCGAACTCGCGAAGGAAGCGCTCGCGAAGAAATAGCCCGCCGCGCGAACTTTGATTTCACATGTTGACTGCATATCGCGCGGTACTATGATCGGTATGCCGACCGTGCCGCGAGGGAAGACGTGGCGCCCTAAAAAAGCGTCACGCCGACGTCCGACACGGCGGCATCACCGCTTGCGCTCGAAGTCCATTGATAATTGCGCGTAGGCGCAGTGTTGACACTGAGCGTCGGGTCGATATGATCGACGTGCCGACCGTGCCGCGAGGGAAGACGGCCGCCCTAAACCAGCGGTCGCTGACGTCCGACACGGCGGCGTAAACATATCCGGGCCTTGCTGCCGACAGATTCGGCGCATCGCCCGAGCGAAGACGGGGACACCCCGTGTTCGTCAGACCGAATATCCGGTCAGGCAAACACGGGGTTAATTCGTTTGCGGGCGCGGGATTTGGCGGCTGGAGGAAAAAAATGGCAGAGCAAAAACAGAATATTTCGCGATACGTCGAACAGCTTGCCAACCGCGAGACGCTGAATGCCGCGTGGGCCGAGTTGCAGAAAGCTGGCGACGATGCGCTGCCGCACATCCGCGCCGGCCTGTCGCATTCCGAGTGGCGTGTCAGACAGTGGTGCGCGATGTTTCTCGACCACAATTGGGACGTCGAATCGCTTCAGCGCCTGGTGCTGACGCTGCACGATCCGAAGCTGAAGGTTCGCAAGGCGGCGGTGCATTCGCTCGGCTGCGACCGATGCAAGAACGGTGAGAATCCGATCGACGCGGTGCCGTTGCTTGCCGAAAGGCTGCGCGAGGACAAGAGCATCAAGGTGCGCCGTACCGCGGCGCTGACGCTGGCGATTCAAAAGCCGCAGCGGCGCATCGCCAAGATATTCCGCTGCATCCTGCGCGACGAGACCGATCCGAAGCTGCGGACGTGGGCGACTTGGGGGCTCAAGCGCTACGCGGAGTCGCAGACCGCGGCGGCTGCCGAGCAACCATAGGCGATCGATCGTATGCGGGGCTCGCGGCACTTTTGATTTCCCTCGACTCCGCGTTCGCTACGCCTCGGATAGTGCCACGCGGTTGCGCTTGGAGGGGATTCGCGTCCTCGCGCCTTAACTTCCTAACAGGGCGTAGCCCGCATCTTTCCGAAAGCACCCTCACCCTAGGCGCGGACGTCGTTCCCTCTCCCGCAAGCGGGCGAGGGTAACAAGGTACACAGGAGACGTAGAGGGTGCAGGGCAGTGCCCTGCCGGGGGTGCGGGGCGCGAGCCCCGCATACAATTGCGCGCGGGTGCTCCAGCGCGGGAAATCGGGTTGACGAAATCACACGATTCCTTGTAGCACTTTGAGCGTAATCCCGAGACCAAAATCCGAGGTCCAGCTAATATGGCAGATGGAAAGGCGGTTCCGTTTCGTATCGAAGTGCCCGACGCGGTGATTGCCGACGTCAGGGAGCGGCTGGCGCGGACGCGGTTTCCCGACGAGGTGCCCGATACTGGGTGGGAGTATGGGGCCAATCTCGCCTACGTAAAGGAACTGGTTGAGTACTGGAGGACAAAATACGACTGGCGCGCCAACGAGCGTGAGATCAACCGCTTCGCGCACTTCAAGGCAAGTGTCGACGGGCTGGGCGTTCATTTCATCCACGAGAAAGGCAAGGGACCGAATCCCAAGCCGCTGCTGCTGATTCACGGATGGCCAGGATCGATTTACGAGTTCATGAAGATTATCCCGATGCTCACCGATCCGGCGGCGCACGGCGGCGACGCGAAAGATTCGTTCACCGTGATCGCGCCGTCGCTTCCGGGCTATGGATTTTCAGATCACGCGCGTGCCCGTGCGATGAATATCCAGGCGATGGCCGATATTTTTCACAAGCTGATGACGCAGGTGCTCGGCTACAATCGTTATGCGGTGCAGGGCGGGGACTGGGGCGCGGCGATAACGTCGCGAATCGGCGAGGTGCACGCCGCGAGCGTGTACGGGATTCATCTCAACATGATTGCGGTGGGCCCGGCCGAGGGCCGCAATGCTCCCGAGCTAACGCCAGAAGAGAAAGTTTTCCTGGCTGACTTGGAAAAATTCCGCACCCATGAGACCGGCTACCAGTGGATTCAGGGCACCAAGCCGCAGACGCTGGCATACGGATTGAACGACTCGCCGGCCGGACTGTGTGCGTGGATCGTCGAGAAGTTCCGCACCTGGAGCGATTGCGGCGGCGATG